>DATBEY010000030.1:0-5445 GCA_036558765.1 Binatia bacterium
GCATTTGAATTTAACAAAAAGGATCCTATCTATATCACTGCGGACTGGATGGAAGTGGACCAGACAAAGAACACGATCACTTACAAGGGGCGAGTGGTGACGATTCAAGCCGATATGACGATGCGCAGTGAAACGCTCACCGCCTATTATGATCCTGAGATGAAGCAGATGAAGCAGATTGTCGCGGAGGGCAAGGTGAACGCCACACAAGGCAATCGGATTGCCACGGGCGACAAGGCTGTCTTCGATGATAAAACAAAAACCGTAACACTGACGGGAAGTCCAGTGATGCGCCAGGGAAATAGCCAGGTCAGCGGCGTTAAAGTGGTGTATTATATGGATCAGGACAGGGCGATAGCCGAGGGCGACGGGAAGATCAGAGTTCAGGCGACAGTTTTTCCAGAGGAGCTGAAGAACCGGGAGCAAGAGGATGCTAAGCAGAAATGAGTCTGCTCAAAGCGGTTTCTGTGGTGAAGGGCTACGGCGGGCGGAGGGTCGTTGACGGAATTAATTTGGAGGTTAGAGGTAGCGAAGTTGTCGGGTTGCTTGGCCCCAATGGTGCCGGCAAAACTACCACGTTTCACATGCTGGTAGGGTTAGTACAGCCGGATGAGGGTCGGGTTTTTATGAACGATGACGATTTGACACAAGCGCCGATTTACCAACGGGCAAGAGCTGGGATCAGTTATTTGCCCCAGGAGTCTTCGGTCTTTCGTCGTCTTTCTGTAGAAGATAATCTGCGTGCCGTGCTACAGACACTCGAATTGAGCAGTGATCAGCAACAAGAGCGAGCCGAGGCGTTGATGAAGATGTTAGGTATTCAGCACCTCGCATCGAACAAGGCCTATACGCTTTCCGGAGGCGAACGCCGCAGGGTCGAAATTGCTCGGGCTTTAGTATTGTCGCCGTTCTTTCTTCTACTCGACGAGCCGTTTACCGGGATCGATCCGATTGCGGTAGCTGAGATCCAGAAAATCGTTCGCCGGCTGATCGATAGCGGTATCGGCATTCTTATAACGGATCATAATGTTCGTGAAACGTTGGGAATATGCGATCGAGCGTATATTGTTAACGAGGGCACAATACTCGAAGAGGGTACTCCCGAAACCATCGCCGGGAGCGAAAAGGCGCGAAAATTTTACTTGGGAGAAGGTTTTAAGTTTTAGTATGGCTCTTGAGATTCGCCAGGTTCAAAAGCTGACCCAGCAGCTGGTCATGACTCCGCAACTGCAGCAGGCCATCAAGCTGCTGCAGTTGTCCCGAGTGGAATTGGAAGAGATGGTTGTCAAGGAGCTTCAGGAAAATCCTGCTCTTGAGGAAGGGCCCACTGAAGAACCCGAGGGCACTGCGGAACAGCCAAGAGCCGAGGCACCGGTGGCCGCCGCAAGTGACCCAGCGGAATTAGTGGTCAATCGCGAACTGTCCGCAGTTGACAAAATCGGTACCCTCGACTGGCAGGAATATCTCGATACCCACTCCAATTCCATCCATGGCTCTCTCACGGCGGAAGCGACTTCCGAAGACGGCGACTCACCGCCATCCTGGGAAAACAGCCTAACAAAGAAAACCACGCTGGAAGACCATCTCATCTGGCAACTGCGTCTTTCAAAAATCACCGAGCGGGAGTCGACCATCGGGCTGCATGTTATTCAGAATCTCGACGAAAATGGTTATCTCGTCCTTAGCCGGGAAGATATTTGTAGCGCGACGGAAACTCAACCCGAAGAGGTCGAAACCGTGCTTCGGCGCATTCAGTTTTTTGATCCCGTCGGAGTCGCGGCACGCGACCTTCGCGAATGCCTGTTGATCCAACTCGAAAACCTGAAGCTGAGCGACAGCCTGGCAGCCAAAATCGTTGCCAATTATCTTAGCTTCCTGGAATCCAAACGCTATGAAAAGTTGGCTAAAGAATTGGCCGTGACGATTGATGAAATTGCCGAGGCGGCGCATCTCATCGCTACACTTGAGCCCAAGCCGTCGCGAGGTTTTGAGCAAGACGAAGTGCGAACTGTTTTGCCGGACGTCTTTGTCGAGAAGGTCGGCGGCGAATACGTTATTTTTCTGAACGATGACGGCGTGCCCAGGTTAAGGGTAAATTCGCTTTATCGGCGTCTTGCCGGCCAGGAAGGCGCCGCCGAGGAACAGGCGCGCCAATACTTGCAGGAAAAAGTGCGCGCCGCCCACTGGTTGATCAAGAGCATTCAGCAGCGGCAACAGACATTGTTTCGGGTGACCCAGAGCATCTTCAAATTTCAACAGGAGTTTCTTGATCATGGCGTGAGCCATTTGAGGCCCATGGTGTTGCGCGATGTTGCCGAAGATATCGACATGCATGAGTCCACCGTTAGCCGAGCCACTGCGAACAAGTACGTTCATACTCCTCAAGGGCTTTTTGAGCTCAAGTTCTTCTTTCAGAGCGGGCTCAGAGGCGGCAACGGCGAGGATGTAGCGAGTGAAAGCGTGAAAGAAAAAATCCGCCACATTATCTCGGCGGAAGATCCGCGCAAACCCTACAGCGATCAGCATATCGCCGCGGCACTGTCGACGGACTCGATCGAAATCGCGCGGCGCACGGTGGCTAAATACCGCGAGGCGATGGGCATTCTTCCTTCGTCAAAGCGAAGACAGCCGTTCTTCCGCAAATAGAGGCTTAGGAGCGCGCGCGAGCCGATGAGCGAGATTAAAGTTTCGGTCACGTTTCGACATACCCAACCTACCGCGGCGCTGAAGCGCTACGCGGAACAAAAAATCCAGCGCATCGGAAAGTATTTCGACCATCCCGTCGAGGCTCATGTCATTCTCTCAGTGGACGGGAAAGAGCGCCAACTGGCGGAACTCGATCTGCATAGCCGCGGCTCGACCCTTCTCGCCAAAGAAGAGCATCATGATTTATATGCAGCGATTGATCTGGCAATTGACAAAATTGAGCGCCAGATCACGAAGCAAAAGGAAAAACTAAAGCTTGAGCGAAGAAAGTCCAACGCGTGAAGATCACCGATTTCCTTAGCCGAGAAACTATAGTTCCTGCACTGGCGAGCCGGGAAAAAAACGCCGCCCTTGAGGAAATGGCGGGGTATTTGGGGTCGACGCATCAGCTCGATAAGAACAAAGTCCTCAAGGTGCTGCTCGAACGGGAACGGATCAGTACTACGGCGATTGGAGAAGGCGTGGCGATCCCGCATGGCAAACTCAACGGGGTCGAGCGAGTTGTCGGCGTTTTTGCGCGCAGCCCCGAGGGGATTGATTTTGCGTCTTTGGACGGGGCTCCAACTCATCTGTTTTTTGTCCTGGTCGCACCTGAAAACGCTGCCGCTGATCATCTGAAAGCTCTGGCGCGGATTTCACGCCTGCTAAAAGACGAGGCGTTTCGGCGCCGCCTCATGGCCGGTCAGTCGAGCCAGGAACTATATACAACCATCTTGGAAGAGGACGAGAAATTTTGATGTTTGATTGACCGATGGCCGGCCCGTTGGACATGATCATCATCACCGGTCTTTCCGGCTCGGGCAAGAGTTTCGCTATTCGCGCCCTGGAAGATAACGGTTTTTTTTGTATCGATAATATTCCCGCCCTGCTGATTCCCAAGGTCATCGACCTTAGTCACGGCCACGAAGAAGAGATCCGACGCATCGCTCTCGGTGTCGATCTGCGCGGGGGCCAATTTCTCCAAGCGCTTCCTGCGGTGCTCTCCGAATTGCGCAGCGCCGGTCACCGCGTTCAAGTGTTGTTTTTTGATGCCGCCGATGAGGTTTTGCTCCGTCGCTTCAGCGAAACACGCCGGCCTCATCCACTCGCTGGCCAGGATTCCATACAGGATGGTATTTCGCGCGAAAGAAGGGCGCTCGAGCCGATCCGCGCTTTGGCCGACAAAATTATCGACACGAGCGACTTCAATGTTCACCAGCTCAAACGAGAGATGGAACAGCAGTTTTGTGAGGTCACTCAGGCGCGCCGCATGGCGCTGTTCTTTACCTCGTTCGGATACAAATACGGGATACCTCACGATACCGACATGATCCTCGACGTGCGCTTTCTACCGAACCCCTATTTTGTCAATGAACTGCGTCCCAAGACAGGATTCGATTCTGAGGTTCGGCAGTATGTGCTCGGCAAGCAGGAGACCCGTGTATTTCTCGATCGTTTGTATGCGCTGCTCGAGTTCACTTTGCCGCTCTACGACAGGGAAGGGAAAAGTAGCCTCACCCTAGCGCTGGGTTGTACCGGCGGGCGGCATCGTTCGGTGGTTCTGGTGGAGGAGCTCAAAAAGCGTTTTGGCGGTGGCGATCTGCGTATCCACGTAAAACACCGCGACATTGACAAGTAATATCGTGACGATTGTCAAAAAAATCGAGATTAAAAACAAGCTCGGTCTGCATGCTCGCGCCTCCGCTTTGCTCGTTCAGACCGTCAATAAATTTTCAGCTCAGGTGAATTTTTCGAAGGATGGTCAAACCACGGACGGACGCAGCATCATGGGCGTGCTCACGTTGGCAGCCACGCAAGGGAGCAAGATTCAAGTGGAAGCGAACGGCGATGATGCCGAACGCGCGGTCAAAGCAATCGAGAAGCTGATCGAGAACCGATTCAACGAAAAGGAATGAGACCTCTGCCACGTTAAAATTATCGCAAACAGGAACGAGTTTCACTGAAGCGAGCTGTATAGGGCCCGGTGTGAGCAGATCGCATTGCGTTTCGCGAATCTGAAATGATACCTTTTCTACTTCCTCTTCTCTGACGGAATTTACCCCATCCGCTACATTGCCCAGAAAAATCGCTGAGGCGTCCTCAATTCAGTATTCAGACGGGTTCGACTACTCATCGATCGAACGCATCGCACGGGCCGTAATAGTCGACCACGTCTCGCTCGGTCGGCATGAGCGGATCCCCCGCGGTTTCCACCTTTGTATGGCAATAATTATGACCGGCATAGCGCTGATATATAACGCGATCGTGAGCCGCGGTGCATCCAACGAGCGAAGCGGATAAAACGAACAGCAATGCTAAGGGTCCAAGGTACCTCATCGTAGGATCTCCTTCCTACTATTGTGAGGTAGTAGTAAGGCAAGATAGATGCCATTTGAACCATCGTGTCATGGCTTGCTCGATAATCCGGGCGCCAGTGGCAAATCAGTTATATAGCGGCGAGAACGTGGTTATCTCGGTCATTTTCTTGAAAGTTCTAATCAGAAAATTCTCTATCAGGCTATAGAGAAATTCCGCCATAACCCATCCACTGTGTTAAGCCGGCGATGAGACCATGCAACTTTGAACAGCTCGAAGGATGTGCACGGCCTGACCCCGTACCTCTTATCGAAAGTTGATCATTGACAGCTTCGTGAACTGGAATAATTTGTTCGCTTCCGAAGGCAAAACGGTAAATTGGTGAATGGCATATTCCTGTTCATATCGCGTCGCCGCGTTCACACCATCGATTGGAATCACCAC
>DATBEY010000031.1:0-6493 GCA_036558765.1 Binatia bacterium
TTATCTCCCGGCCCCCAAACCACTGACGAGATGTTGAAGCGCGGAGCGCGATGAAGCATGTAACGACCATAGGCCGTGGCGCCGCGCTTCTTGTACTTCGGGTCGAGACAGTTGGGTTGGCGCACGAGCCGCTCAAGCAGCGGTTTCGCCGCGGCCACGATTTTTTCCTGCGAAGTCTCAGCGCTCGTGATCCGATCCAGATCTGCGATAAAAGTTTCCAGCGAATATTCTGTCATTGGCTTTACCACAAAGAACAGCCTTCGACATCGCTCTGGGCAGGCTCCGGGCACGAAATCCGGAGAAAACAATCTTTCGTTTCGGAGATTTCGTGCCCCTTTTGACTAAAGGAAAATGGCGTCTAAGCGGCTTTTTTCTCCACGCGCGGCAACTTCGATGCGTCGATGTCGTACAGACGGCAAACGTTACCGCAGACAACCTTACGCTGAGTCTCCGGTGGCAGATGGCCGAGATCGCGCTCGATGATCTTGAGCGAGTTTGGCCAGGTAGAATTGGGATGCGGAAAGTCGTTCGACCACATGATGTTGTCCTGGCCCCAGAACTTTAGATTCTCGCCGCAAACGTGATCATTGAAGAAACAGGCATAAATCTGATCTTTGACGAAGCTGCTCGGATTGCGCGTGATCGGTGGCGGGTTCTGTTTTTTGAAGCGATTGTAATAATAATCCCACTGCTGAAACATCCAGGGCATCCAGCCGCTCTCGTTTTCGACCGAGACAATCTTGAGTTTGGGATGCCGCTCGAGAATTCCATAAAAGATGATCTCAAACAGGCCGTTGGCAATGTCCATCAACTTGAGATTGACACTGCCGCGATAGCGCTCAACGCCCTTTCTATTTTTGTCCTTGTTGTAGCTGTGACCCGTCAAGATATGAAGGCTGACCGGGGCGTCGAGCTCCTCGCATGCTGACCAAAACTTTTCATAATGGCTGGAATGGAAGGGCAAATCCGGATGGGGTGCCTGCCAGATGATCGCCCCCTTCAAACCGGCTTTATGGCAGCGTTCGAGCTCTTTGATGCCATGGTCGACATCGTACACAGGAATGGCCGGGATCCCGATCAGTCGATTGGTATTGACACTGCAATAATCGATCAACCAGTCGTTGTAGACGCGAAAACAGGCTTCCTGCAGTCGGGGATCATCGAGAGCAAAGAGATCGAGCATTAAAGTCGGATAGAGCACTTCAGCACTGAGGCCATCGGCCTCCATCTCTTTCATCCGGGCGCGCGGATCCCACCCGCCGGCATGCTGCTGAAAACCTTCGCCCACCTGGTGTGGCGGAAAGAGCGGTGCGGCCTCGCGATATTGTTCCGGCACGCCTTTCTTCCATAGATCCACCGGCTCCATGACATGCGAATCCGAAGAAATAATCAATTCGCTTGAGATCGCCATTGTCGGTCCTCCTTACTCCTTTTTCAGGTGAGCAATTTTGTTTGCTTCGTTACCTTAATCGATAGCCAGCGCGCATGTCAATTGTCGAACCATAGCGCATAGGGACGAGACGAGAACAGCATCGTGGCACGAGATCAAAATCAGCTTCGCCGTTGGTCCTGAACGAGCTTCACTTGCGCCAGAGTGACGCCAGCCAGGGCTGTTGATCGCGCGGTAGCCCGGGTGGGCGGTAGTAGTGATCGACTTCAGTGAAGCCGGCGCGGGTGAGAAGCTCGCGCCAGAGCGGCAGATCGTAATAGCATCCATAGCGCTCGCCACTCCAGCCTTCTTCATTTTCTCCGCGCGGATTGGAACTGAACAGAACGCCGCACGGTTTCAGCGTTGCCCAGAGCTCTCTCAGAATCCGCGGCAACTCCTGGCTCGGTATATGGAACAACGAGGCATTGGCGAAGACGCCATCGAAATATTCCGTCGGCAAATCGAGCTTGAGAAAATCCTGGCACCAAACTGCGCAGCCGCTGTAGGCACGGGCCAGGTCAACGAAACGCTCGGCGCCATCCAGGCCAATCGCTTCGTGGCCCAAGTCACGAAACACCTTCAAGTCTCGCCCAGGTCCGCACCCGAAATCGAGGATCCGAAACGGGCCTGGACCCGCAAGGCTGTTCAGTAGGGCATTGCGATTTTGGCTGACGTCGTGATCGCGCGTCCCGCGCCAGAAACTGTCGGCGTTCTGGTTGTAATGCGCAAGCGTAATGACGGAGGTCTGCGCGAGTTCTTGATTACCGAGCTTGGGGCGGCTCACCGTATCGACGTCGTGAAACTGAAAATTATCTGCTGGTGCGGACTTGAACATCTGGATTGATCAGTGGCAGCGGTTTGCCATCCAAATAGTTCAATATGTTTTCCATCGCTTGCTGGTAACGTTCACTCATCACTTCCACCGTCGCGTAGCCGCGGTGCGACATCAGAATGGCATTGTCGAAGCGGCGTAGCGGGTGATCCATCACCAATGGCTCGATGTCATATACGTCAAGACCGACGCCGCCGAGCTGACCGGATTCCAACGCTGCAATCATGGCGGACTCTGAAATGATTGGCCCACGTGCGGTATTTACCAGCAAAGCGCCACGCTTCATCATGGCAAATTCCTTGGCGCCAATGGCGCCCCGGGTTTGCTCGTTAAAATTGATGTGCACGGTAATGATATCCGACTCACGCAGCAAATTTTCGAATGCGACGCATTCGGCGCCGACCTCCGCCGCTCGCGCCGCCGTGAGCGAGCGCGAATAGCCGAGCACGCGAGTATTGGGGAATGCCTTGATGATTCTTGCCACCTCTCGGCCGATCCGGCCGAACCCAGCCACCCCGACGGTTTTGCCTTGCAGAGAATTGCCAATGATAGCCGGCCAAGCTTCCTCACGCATGCGCAGATTTACCTGAGGAATTTTCCGCAATAAAGCGAGAATTAGCCCGACGGTCAGTTCGGTCGTGACGATCCCGTTTTCCGGCGGGGTGCCGCTGACCGCGATGCCGCGTTGCGTCGCGTTCGCGAGATCCAGGTGCTTACTCGTGCGGCCCGTTTGTGAGATGAGTTTCAGTTTCGGCAACTGAGCGTACTCTTTGTCGCTGAAAGAAGTCCGCTCCCTCATGAGCACTAGAGCGTCGAAATCCCGTAGCGCTCCGACAATGTGCTCGGAGATCGCGAGGCGTTTGCGCAAGATTGCGACTTCAGCGCGCTGCCGAAGTTTTTGATAAGCCGGAACGGTGTCGGCAAGCGCTTCGAAGTCGTCCAATATCGCGACTTTGAATTTTTCGCGGGTCATACTTCAGAGTGTTGCCGTGACTTCGACTTCGCAGAATTTTCCTTCCGAGGAGTAGCCGTCGACAAAACAGTATTCCAACTGCGGAATTTTCGTTGAAACATGGCGCGAGAAGAGCGCTTTTAAATGATCCAAGCTCTGACTGCGATGCAGATAAAACGAAACCCGCGCGACCTTTTCCCATGCCGTTCCCGCATCGGCAAGGGACCCGGTGATACGCGGAAAAATATTGTCGAACTGTTCCGCGAGGGTGGGCAGAACCGTCGTGACCCCGGAAAGGACCACGACGGAATCATAGACAAGAAAACGAATCGGCGCGATCGGCGGCTCATATTCGACGATGCGCTTTTGGGCGCCGGCCATTGTCGGTCGCATGGCAATCAGGTCGAGTGCGACGCTGGCGGAGGAATCGAAATGATCCGGAGCGATGTAACTCGAGCTTGCCGAACGCGCCTTGCCGGAAAGAATTTTCACGCGTTCGACGCTGCCTAAATCACGGCTTTGGCGATCGCGCCCCCATAGCCGCGAGCGCACCGTATGGTCGAGGGATAGTCCGAGCAAATTGAGCTCTCGGTTGAAAGTTTGGAAAAGCTGCTGCGTTTCGATTCCGGCATTTGCGGCCGGTTTAGCTGCACCGTTCAACTCGACAAACTCTCTGCCGAGCCAAGTAAAAATTCGACTATGCATAAGACTCTCCTGTGATCGCGGCGATCCTATCTGAAGGCGTCGTTCCGATCAACGCAGAGTCACTACAGCAGATCAGGTTTTACGATAGAACAGGAACCAGTATTCCCGAACCAATTGGGCGAGCGGTTTGCCGAGAAAGAACTCGGAGGCGAAGCTGAGAAGACCAAAAATGACGACGAGCAGAAGTAAGAAGAACACGATCGTACCTACTCTTTGCGACATTGGCTACTCGTTTAGATTTGGGAAAGATCTCTCACCTCGTTCGCTATAACATCCATTGCTGTCGTGCGAAGGAATAGCGAGGCAGCTTTCGCGTTTCAATAAAATGTCGTCCCTTCAATTGGCCGTCGGGCTCGGCACACTTGCCTGAGCGGATTGCGGCCCGGTTCGATTCGATGCTTCCCAGAGTGTGCGTAAATCGGGAGAGTAGGGGTAACGGATGCCGTTTTCTTCGAGTATTTTGCCGGTGGCTTCGATCAGATCCTTGCGGTTAAAGACCATGGTCTCGTGCGTTAGAACACCCGCGCTGGCAAATTTGAAGGTAATCCGCTCGTCCCGGCTGTCGCGCAAGATTTCCACCAAGTGGCGAAGATTTTTAATCGGGGTTCCGTTGACTTCGCTCACCACTGAACGGTTGGGGTCATCATATCCTTTGGTGATCCGGCTAGGGAAGAGCGGTGCGGCGACGACGACAAGTTCTTCATTCTCGAAGGCCGGCTTATCAAAGCGTCGTGTGATGAGGGGACTCGGACGGTGCCCGAGCGTCGGCGGTTGTTGATTTCCGAGCCGCTCCAAATAGTCTTGGGTTGTCGGGGCAAATACGAATGGTCCGAAAATAAAAAACCGGGGATTCTTATCCAGCAAATAGGGAATGACCAGTTCGCGCTGAGGCAACACGGGCAATTTAATGTCGATGAGCCTGCCATCGCGATAAACGGTCAGAGGTACGGTGCCGTTTTTGGCGTACTTTTGGACGAGGTAAGAAGCCGAAAGCCGAAGATCATAACGGATCGGCACTTTGCCATCGCTGTCGATCGGCATGTCACCGATTTTGGTAATAACATCCCATTCCTGAAGCGGGTAATCTGTGCTGTCGCGATAGGGCTGCGCAACCATGACGCCATTGATGCCTTTCGGTAAACCCAGCCTTTGACGCAGAGCATCATTTTCGACCGTCTGGACAATGTCATAGAATTGCGGTTTGCCGTCGTAAACACCGTCGGCGATGTCGTTTAGAAAGAGCTGAATTTCTTCCACCGGAATGAGATAGCCGATATTCTGCGCATTCTGAATCAAGCTGAACACAAGGCCGACCAATTTCCCATCGGATACGGCGGGGCCGCCGCTGTTGCCGAAGTTGAGAGCAGCATCTACCTGAATGCGCAGTCCGGTCGCCTGGTAATAATAATCCGTGTACTCGATGCGCGAAACGATCCCCTGAGTGACCGACAGCTCGGTACCCCCGGTGGGATAGCCATAGACATTGATGGCGTCCTTCACACGCGGTAGCTCTTGCGCAAAGGAAAGCACACCGCGATTTTCAAAGAACGCGTCGTCATCGAGCTTCAAGACGGCGAGATCCATTCCGGGAGTCATGGCTTCAACGCGCGCCGGTATGTAACTAGCGGACTGGTTCGGCTGGACGTAGATTTGGCTGGCGTATTTGACCACATGAGCATTGGTGAGGATCCGTTTACCGCTAATGACGACGCCCGAGCCTTTGACCTGGCGCGGAGCACTCTTGGTCCACGGCCGCAACAGATCCGGGCTGTGGTGAATCGCATGAATCTTTACCACCAGATCGCGAATAGCGTCTTGCGCCTGAACGGATGACGGCAAAATTGTGCACAAGCATAGAACAAACCAACGAATCAGCACTCGTTGCATGATATCTCCTCGATGGATATGAAACGGAAAGAAAACAGGCCGCATTATATACGAAAAGGACGCGAAGTGAAGCAAAAGAAAACTGCCGGTCCCGAGAGAAACCTGCGGATTTACATGCGAACTGCGAGTGTATTATGGATTCGCTTCAGGTGAGAATTCGTTTCAACAAAGGAGGGTTGTATGTGGTATTTAGTTTTGCGCCGGCCAACAAAGCCGCGCGACCAATGGACGGTTACTCTTGACCAGCACCTGATCTGGATGAAACAACAGCATCACTCAGGGAAAATTTTATTTTCCGGACCAACCACCGATAGGAAGTATGGGGTCTACGTCATTCGGGCGGAGTCGAAACAAGAAGCGGAACAGATTGCCGCCAGTGATCCCTACACCGCGGCCGGATTTTGCACCTTTGAATTGCTTGAATGGGAAGTGCATCAGATCATGGGAGTCGGGCCATTTACGCCTGCTGAAATGCGCGCTCATCGCTGACGAAAAAAAACTTTAAAAAAATCTTGACACGAGTCGCTCTCGGAGTTAGGGAGAAGTTAGCCCCATCCTGCTAGGGGGCGCGAAGAGCGCGAACAGAGCGCGCCTGTTGCAGCTCTTCATAAAATCGGAGGGCATTATGCAGGGAGAAAATAGTCCACCGGGCCAATCACGCCCGCTAACGGCGGGCACCGGCAGTTCG
>DATBEY010000032.1:0-8191 GCA_036558765.1 Binatia bacterium
TCGAAACCCAACAGTTTTCCGGCCGGTTGGAAACCGCGAGAGGAGCCGGGAAAAAATGTCTATGTGGTCGCCAAAGACGGGGACATGTCTTTTGTTCGCGCCAGAGCTAGCGATGGAAAGTCCTCCGGCAATGGCAGCGAGGCCGACCGGCCCGTTAAATGGAATATCCAAGAGTATCCGATTTTGAGTTGGAAGTGGCGGCCGCGGGTTTTTCCCCGAGGAGCAAACGAACAGAGCGGCAAGGATGATAGCGCCCTTGGCGTTTATATTGGCTTTTGCCCTCCCGAAGATGTAAGTCTCTGCGAGCGTTCCGTTAAAGGGCAGCTCGGCTGGACGGATCGGATTTCGCTCTCGCGACTGTACTTTTCAAAAGGGGTCGGCTCGCTCAAATATATCTGGAGTGAGCAGTTGCCCAAAGGGTTGGAGTTCGAGAGCGGCCGCAAAGCCGTAAAGGTTCTCGAGCATGGCGCGCCGGCGAATCCCGATCAATGGGTAGACGAACGGGTCAATGTCGCAGCGGATTATCAAAGGCGGTTCGGAGCGCAGAAGTTGCTGAACCCGATTGGGCTTTCGATTCTTACCGATTCGGATGATACCCAAGGAGATAATCCCTCCAGCGTGGCGGCAGGCGACTATGCGGACTTCAAAGTGTGCCGGGAGTAGGAGGATATTGCGCATAACGTGAGCACCGGATTGGGTGCTTAACGTTCTTGAAGGACCGGCCCATCCAACTTGAACATAACGACTCAGTAGCGCGCTCCCGACAGTACGTTAACCCACAGCGGCATGAACAAGAAACGGCTACGAGGTGCCATCATCGGGTATGGTTTTGTCGCAAGCAAAGGACACATTCCCGGTTATTTAGAGCGGAACCGAACCTTAGACGACGTGGAAATCGTCGCCCTCGCCGATGTTTCCGTAAGCCGCAGAACTTTGGCGCAAGCTATTCTCCCTCAAGCGAGAATCTATTGCGGTTATGGCGATCTCTTGAAATCGGAGTCGGCGCATCTCGATTTCGTCGATATCGCGACTCCGCCGCACGATCATGCTGCTATTGCTCATGCTGCGTTGTCCTCTGGATTGCATGTCTTATGTGAGAAGCCTCTGACCTGTACAACGGAAGAGGCGCGCGCGTTACTCGATCACGCCAGGCAAGTGCAACGGGTGATGTTTCCCTGTCACAATTACAAGCATGCGCCGATAATCAAGGCGATTGGCGAAATCATTCAAAGCGGTCGAATCGGACGAGTTCGTTCCGTGGCACTCAATATCTACCGGAACACTCATGCAAAAGGTGTGAAGGAATGGAACTCGCATTGGCGCCGAGAGAGCCGCTACAGCGGCGGCGGTATTGCTATGGATCACGGTAGCCACAGTTTGTATTTGACCTTCGATTGGCTCGGCTCCTATCCGACATCGGTGGCGGCGACGATGAACAATGTCGACTCCAAACGATATGACACTGAAGACGAGTTTACGGCAGTGTTGGATTTTCCGACCGGTGTTGCTCGTATCTATTTGACATGGACAGCGGGCGTCAGACGAATCAATTACGTGATCGAAGGTGAGGACGGCGTCATCACAATGGAGGATGATGCGCTCACGATCGAAACCAACCGCAATGGGCATGTTCCCAGCATCACTGAAAAGTGCGAAAAAAAATTGATTCGCTCGTGCTGGGAGGATGCCAGCCATGCAGGTTGGTTCAATTTTCTGTTTGATGAGTTTCGAAAGGCGATCAATGGCGGCGAGTTTGCGGGCAAAGACGCCCAGGAGGCGCTGTTATGCATCGAAGCCATCAATACCGCTTACCGGTCAGCCCGTGAAGGGTCACGCCAACTACCGATTCCTTCGGCGGTGGAAAGGCCTCGAGAACTCCAATGAATCCTGAGTTGAAATATACCTTGGCAGTGGCGCTCGGGGTCTTATTTTTGATCACCACCTACGGAGTGCGAGTGTTGGTTAAAGGCCGAGCTCGTTTCGATCGCATCGATCGCCAGGGCGGTAGCCGGTTGCTCAGTAAAGGCGCGATGGAGATCGGCTACTGGATTATCTCGCCAGTGGCTCGAGCGCTCGCTTCATTGCACGTCAGCCCAAACCAGGTTTCCTGGCTCTCTTTTGGATTTGGCGCTTTGGCAGGGCTGTTTCTGGCGCGAGGTCATTTCGGCTTCGGCGCGATGTGCGCCACGATTTGTGGGTTGCTTGATTCTGTGGACGGTATGGTGGCGCGGCTTTCCGGAGTCGCTTCGGACGCGGGCGAGGTTCTCGACGCCGCAATCGACCGCTACGTCGAATTCTTTTTTTTGGCGGGTTTGGCGATTTATTACCGCGAGCAACCAGCGTTACAACTATTGGCGCTGATGGCACTGCTCGGGAGCTTCATGGTCAGCTACTCTACCACGAAGGCCGAAGCGCTCCGGATCGAACCCCCCAGCGGTCTGATGCGGCGGCCTGAACGCGCGGTGTATCTGACGGCGGGCGCTGCCTTGTCCGGGCCGAGCATTGCCTGGTTCGAGAGCACGCCGGTGGCTTACCCCATGGTGTTGGCATTGGCCATGGTAGCGGTTCTTGCCAATTTCTCTGCCATCGAGCGGTTTTGGCTGATCGCCAAGGCGCTGCGCCGGCGCGATGTCAAGCCGGTCGAGGTTTACGCGGGTACCGACGAAAAAAACCGATGCCAACCTCAGAGACGCAAGTGACACAGCATTCCGCCGACATCGGACTCTAATACCGTGCGGTATGCGAGGTCGTTTACAACTACCTTTGATGGTTTCCTTGCGCCGTTCGCAGATCGCCGCCATCTCGGCGACGATTGTCGATTTCGGTTCATTGATATTCCTGGTCGAGATCTGTCGGGTTTGGTACGTTGCGGCGACCGCGACCGGCGCTTTTCTGGGAGCTTTGGTCAATTTTTTTCTCGGCCGGCACTGGAGCTTTGCCGCCAAGGACGGTGCAATTCACGGCCAAGTGCTTCGTTATGCCGCGGTCTCGGCGGGAAGTCTGATGCTCAACAGCGCCGGAGTTTACCTGCTGACCGAAGACTTCGGTATGTATTATGCCCTCTCTAAGTTGATCACTGCTATTTTGGTCGGGCTTCTGTTCAATTTTCCACTGCATCGCCGATTTGTCTTTCGGCGGCATACTTACGCTCAATGAAAAACCCAATCCGGCAACCGCGACAACAAAAAGCCACAATCAAAACGGCCATTCCCGGGCCTTTGAGTAACGCGTTGCGCCAACGTGAAGATCAGCATCTGGCTCCCGGACTGCAAAATTTTGCGCTGCTCGCCGGCATCGCAGTGAGAGAGGCGCGCGGCAGCGCGATTACCGATGTCGACGGCAATACCTTTATAGATATTATCGGCGGTATCGGCGTAAACGCCCTCGGCCACAGCCATCCCGCATACGTTCAGGCAATTCAAACGCAAGTTCAAACGAGCAGCGTCGGCAGTTTTACGAGCGAACCGCGCGCCAAGCTGTTCGAACAGCTGGCGAAGCACCGTCCCGGGCCCGCGCTGCACCGGGTCCAGCTCTACTCAAGCGGGGCGGAAGCGGTCGAGTCCGCGCTTCGGCTGGCCAAGTCTCATACGGGAAAATATGAGTTTGTCAGCTTCAGCGGCGGATTTCACGGCAAAACCATGGGGGTTTTGTCGCTCATGGGATCCGATTTCAAAAACGGCTTCGGACCGATGCTGCCGGGCTGTCACATCGCGCCCTATGCCGATTGTTATCGATGTCCGCTCAAACTCAATTATCCAACATGCGGGCTTGCGTGCGTCGAAGCGACCAGGCGGCAGGTGAAGCAAAACAGCAACGGCAGAGTCGCCGCTTTCCTGATCGAGCCGATGCAGGGCACGGCGGGCAACGTGATTCCACCCAAAGAATTTTTGCCGGCGATCAAAGAAGTCGCCCGCGAGTTTGATGCCTTGCTGATCATTGATGAAATGATTACCGGCTTCGGCCGTACCGGCGAATACTGGGGTGCATGGCACTCGGGAGTGCACGGAGATGTGGTTACGATCGGAAAGCAGTTCGGCGGCGGATTCCCGATCAGTGGAATTATCTCCACCGATGAAATCGCGAGCGCAAAGCCATGGTCCGATCCCTCCGGGTCTTCATCGAGCTATGGTGGAAACCCACTGGCGGCGGCCGCGGCGAGCGCGTGTCTGAGGATTATCGACGATGAGGCGCTGGTGGAAAATTGCCAGCGAGTCGGCGAATACTTTCTCAAGCGCATTGAGGATTGGGTCGAAAGATTTTCATTTGTGGGCCATGTGCGCGGCGCGGGCCTGTTCATCGGCATCGATCTGGTTTCCGATAAAAGCACGAAGGAGCCATTATCAAAGGTGTCGTGCCGGAGAATTTTTGACGAATGTCTCAGGCGCGGTCTCTTGACCATGACCTATACGCCGCGGGTGCGAATTCAACCCGCGATGACGATCGACGAAGGAACCATCGACGGCGTGGTGGCGATTCTGGCAGAAGTGTTTGAGCAGGCGGATCGTGAAGGGTGGGCGTAATAAGTACGATTTGGCGCAGAGCCGTGCTCTTTTGCGTTACCGGCGCAGGGGCGGGATATGTTCCCCGCCTTCCCGGAACCGTCGGTACTCTCGTTGCCGTGCCGCTCTCGATTGCGCTGAATCGGTTGGCCGCGGAGAAATTTCCGCTCGCAGGCGCTATCGTTCTCCTGTCAGTGCTGTGCGCAATCTGGTTATCGACACGCGGCGCGGCAATTTTAGGACAGAAAGATCCGCAGATCATTGTCATCGATGAAATCGTCGGTTTCCTGGTGGCAAACTTTCTTGCTCCTTTCCGATGGACGGTTTTATTATGGAGCTTTTTGCTCTTTCGCTTCTTCGATATAACCAAACCATTTCCCATCAACCGATTGGAGCAGTTGCCTGGCGGAGTTGGTATCGTGCTCGATGATGTCATGGCCGGTTGCTATGCATTTTTCGCTCTGCGTCTGTTGTTGTATTTCGGCTGGGCGTAAGCCATCTTCCAAAACAATAATTTGTAAATAGTCATTCGGCAGGTCCGCATCCGAAAGTTTCGCGACCGGCCGTTTCTTCCGAGCCCTCCATCATGAATCGTCGCAGGTTTTTAAAACGTGCCGTCATTCTGACCGGCGGACTTTTATCTCTTGAGAGTTGGTCGAAGACGGCGGAGAGCGGTCCCCAGATGAGTCGATTCGACTATGCGGCGCTCAAGGGCCGTGCGCGCGCATTGGCAGGGCGACCCTATAACGCGCCCGATCGCGACTTGCCTGAATCGCTCGCCCACCTCAGTTGGGACCGGGTGCAGGCTATTCGTTTTCGTCCCGCTCGGTCGCTTTGGTACGCGAAGCCAAGCCGCTTTCGCGTTCAGTTCTTCCATCGAACTCCGCTTTTCAAAGATCGTGTGCGCTTGGCTGAAGTCGTGAACGGGGCTGTCCATGAGATCGAGTATGATCCCGCAATGTTCGATCTTACGAAAGCGGGCGTTCAAGGGAGATCATTGAAAAAGGATCTCGGTTTTGCCGGGTTTCGATTGCACTTTCACACCGATTGGATAAGGGACGTAGCGGCATTCCTTGGCGCGAGCTATTTTCGCGCCGTGGGCACCGATACGCACCAATATGGTTTGTCGGCGCGCGGGCTAGCGATCGATACCGCGCTCGACCACGGCGAAGAGTTTCCGATCTTCACGAATTTCTGGTTCGAACACCCCACTGAAGATTCCAATCTCCTGACCGTCTATGCGCAGCTGGATTCGCCGAGCGTAAGCGGCGCCTATTGCTTCGAAATCGCGCCGGGACCGACAACTGTGATGGAGGTGGATGCCGCGCTTTATCCGCGAAAACCCATCGAGCGTGTCGGGATCGCGCCGCTAACGAGTATGTATTACTACGGGAAGAACGATCGACGTTCAGTTAATGACTGGCGGCCTGAAGTGCATGACTCGGATGGGCTGTCGATTTTAACCGGCGCGGGCGAGTGGATTTGGCGTCCTCTGGTGAACTCAAGGGGCGTGAGAGTGAACTCTTTCGTCGATGAAAATCCGCGTGGCTTCGGTTTGCTTCAGCGCGACCGTGATTTCGATCACTATCAAGATGACGGCGCCTACTACGATCAGCGGCCGAGCCTCTGGGTGGAACCGAAGCTCGGTTCCGGCGACTGGGGAAAGGGCGCTATTCAATTGGTGGAATTGCCGGCCGTTGACGAAACCTTCGACAATATTGTGGCGTTTTGGAATCCCGCGGAGAAACCTAAGCCCGGTCAGGAGCTTTTGTTCAGTTACCGTTTACATTGGGGGACACGCATGCCGCTCGCGTCGGAGCGCGCGCAAGTGGTTGCCACGCGAACGGGCATTGGCGGCGTGGTCGGGCAGAAACGAAAATATTTCTCGTGGCGATTCGCCGTCGATTTTGTCGGCGGCGAGCTTGCAGGATTGCCGGCAGAGTCAAAGGTGGAACCGATGATTACCGCCTCCCGAGGCGAAGTTGAAATCACCTCGGCGCGGCCGCAAAAAGAGATTAAAGGCTATCGAGCGATGTTCGATCTAAAGCCGACCGACTTTAGCACGGAGCCCATCGACCTACGGCTTTATCTGCGGCTTGATGGGCAACCGCTCACGGAAACCTGGATCTATCAATGGACTCCACCGCCGCCGGACGAACGAAACTTCTGAGCATGTACTGATCCTATCCGGAGGTGTGAAGGATTCAGCGGTCTTCGCGAAGCACATGGCATGCGCTCGAGCTGAACTATGTCTGCGCGGCCACGAGTGGAACTGGAAAGTATAACACTTCCTATGTTGAACCAAACTCTCGCACAGCAATCGTCACATAAAACGGCTGTCACTCGACTGCAATTGTTCCTGGCTTTTTCACGCATCAGTCTCTCCAGTTTTGGCGGCGCAATGTTTTGGACACGGCGAGAGCTGATCGAACGCCAACGTTGGCTTACCGAGCGTGAGTTCCTCGAAATCTATACTCTCGGGCAACTTTTGCCCGGTCCGAATGTTCTCAATTTGACCGTCATGGTCGGCTATCGCTTCGCTGGCTGGAGCGGCGGTGCGTCAGCAGTGGCTGGTTTCCTCGGGTGGCCCTGTCTGGTCGTTGTCGGCATGGGTATTCTCTATCAGAACTATGGCAGACTGCCGTATGTCCAGCAGGCACTCGGCGGAATGTCCAGCGTGGCGGCAGGCCTGCTGTTAGCCACAGTCATCAAGCTCGCGGCTGTGCTGCCGCGGCGATGGCGTCCGTGGCTTTTTGGCGCGCTGGCATTCATCGGCGTCGGGGTGATGCGGTGGCCCTTGCTTTGGGTCATGGCGGCGCTTGCCCCGTGGGCCGTTTTCGCGGCGTGGAAACACGAGTGATGGAGGGGCTCGACCTCGGCGCGCTGTTTCTTCAGTTTTTGATCCTCTGGTTTCTGGCGATCGGCGGTCCATCGACGATTTTTCCAGATATTCATCGTTACGTCGTCGAAGCGCATCATCTGCTGACGGGCGAGCAGTTCGCGGAAATTTACACGGTGGCGCAGGTGGCCCCCGGACCGAACGCCATGTATGTGACCTTGATCGGCTGGTATCTGGCGGGATGGAAGGGTGTCATCGCGACGACGATTCCTCTGCTGGTCCCCGCGACCACATTGACCATGCTCGTTGGACATCTGAATGAACGATATCCCGATGCTCCGATATTTCGTGCCATTCGGCGTGGCTTGATGCCGATCACCATCGGTCTTGTGTGCGCCAGCGCGACGATCTTAATGCGTACCGTCAATCATGATTGGCGCGGTTACTTGATCACCTTCGTTACTGTCGCTGTGGTCCTGCGCAAGCCGTGGAACCCGCTCTGGCTGTTTGCCGGCGGCGCTTTAGCCGGCATCTTGGGAATTCTTTAACAGGAATAGCGCGCGGTTTGGCGCGTCCAGCGGTCGGCCGTGCCGGTCTCTCACTAAGTCTAGCGAAAATCTGCCGACGCTTTCGTGCTTTTTTCAATCGAGGAACAGACGTCTGAGCAAACTGTATCTGGCCAGTCATGCGCCGACGACCATGGCTTTGTGGTAATAGAAAAGGTCGACATATTTCTCGACGGACGGAACGGGACGCGCCAAGTAACCGAGCTCGGCGCGTAGCTCGAGAGCGGCTCGAAGTCCGGATATATTGACCGCGGCTTTCGGATAAAGCCCGTGCTCCGGATCGAGCA
>DATBEY010000033.1:0-3893 GCA_036558765.1 Binatia bacterium
GCAAATCTCGCCGCTTCAACTCGGAGGCGCCACTAAAAGCATTGCAGCAGTTGTTAGAAAATTGCCGCCCCGTCAGCATATCCGGCGTGCCGCCTTTTTTTGGTGGCGCGCTCGGCTACGTCTCGTACAACGCCGTGGAGCAGTTTCATCACATCCGCAATAGCAAAAAGGACCCGCTCGATTTGCCGGAAATATTTTTCCTTTTCGTACAGACCTTAATCGCTTTCGACAACCTGAAGCATACGATTAAAGTGATCGACAACGTCCAGTTGGCCGAGAAGACGGATTTGCGCGCGGCCTATAATTCGTCGGTCCGACGTATTCGCAGCGTGATCTCGACCCTACAGAAAAAACCCCGCGGCATTGAACCGCGGGATGTCAGTCCAAACCGGGCAAACCGGAAATTTCGCTCCAATCTGAGCAAGGCTCAGTTCGCCGGCGCAGTGGTCAAGGGCAAGGAATACATTAAAGCCGGCGACATTATTCAGGTGGTTTTATGTCAACGACTTGAGACGGAAACCGACACCGATCCTTTCGAGATTTATCGTGCTCTACGTTTCATCAATCCGTCACCCTATATGTTTTACCTCGAGCTCGAAGATCTTCGGGTTATCGGCTCGTCGCCGGAAACCATGGTTCGACTGACCGGCGACACCATCGAGTTGCGTCCGATCGCCGGCACACGGCCTCGCGGGACGACGCTTGAAGAGGAGCGAAACCTCGAAGCCGATCTGCTCGCCGATCCGAAGGAGCGCGCCGAACACATTATGCTGGTGGATCTGGGACGCAATGATGTCGGCCGAGTCGCGCGGGTTGGCACCGTGGAAGTCAACGAACTGATGGCCATTGAGCGCTACTCTCACGTCATCCATATCGTTTCGAATGTCCGCGGCAAGCTGGCAGAGGACCAGACTGCTTTCGATCTTTTTGTCTCGGCATTTCCTGCGGGCACCGTTTCCGGCGCGCCAAAAATTCGCGCCATGCAAATTATCAGCGAGTTGGAGCCGCAAAAGCGCGGGCTTTATGCCGGCGCCATTGGCTATTTTGGCTACAATGGAAATCTCGACACCTGCATCGTCATCCGTACCATTGTCATGAAAGGCAAAAAGGTCTTTATCACGGCGGGTGCCGGAATCGTTGCCGATTCCGATCCGGAAACCGAATACCAGGAAACTCTGAATAAAGCGCGGGCCATGCTCAAGGCGGTCGCCCTTGCCGAGCAGTGGAGTCAACGATGATTTTGCTGATCGACAACTATGATTCGTTCACCTACAACTTGTATCACTATCTGAGCGAGTTGGGCGCGGAGGTGAAAGTCTTTCTCAACGACCACATCACGATCGATCAGATCGAAACGCTCAGGCCGGAAAAAATCGTCATATCTCCCGGTCCCTGCACGCCCGCCGAGGCGGGCATTTCATGCGATGCGATCATTCGCTTCGGGGAACATGTTCCGATTCTCGGCGTCTGCCTGGGGCACCAGGCGATTGGCGCCGCGTACGGAGGCTGGGTCGTACGGGCGCCTTCGATCATGCACGGGAAACTGTCCGACGTTAGCCATGATTCGCGCACGATCTTTCGCGATGTCAAGAACCCCTTCGCCGCGATGCGCTACCACTCGCTGGTCATAGATCCTAAAAGTTTACCCGAAGCGATATCCGTGAGTGCCACCGCCGGCGATGTGATCATGGGAGTCCGGCACAAAAAATTTCCCGTGGAAGGTGTGCAGTTCCATCCTGAATCGATTCTCAACGAAGAGGGCAAAAAGATTCTCAACAACTTTTTGGACTATTATTGAGCATAGCTCGATGAAGTTGCTCTGCTTTCAAGCGAAAAAATTTCGCTGGAAGACTCACTCAAAAACGCTGACCGACGTACCCGACCAGGAGCTCGAACAAGAGGTCCGTGCGGCCGTCGTGGTGTTTCTTCACGCCGAAACAGGCGATCTGACAGTGGAACGCGAGGCTTCCATTCTGCGTCAATCGATAAAACACCTGAAATGGCTCGCTAATAAGCGCGATCTTCGCAATATTGTGTTGCATTCTTTTACTCACCTCGGCGGTGACACCGCTGAGCCGGCTCGCGCCGATGCCTTCATTCGCGCAGTGGCCGAGCGCTTGCGCGCGACCGGCTATGAAGTTTGGCTCACGCCCTTCGGTTACCTGTGCGAATGGGATTTGAGCGTCTATGGTGAAAGTTTGGCCAAAGTTTGGAAAGAGATTCATTGAGTGAAACTGCCGTTTATAAGATCGTGGTATAATCAATGATCCAGAAAAAATTCGGAGGCGCAATGAGGGGGTATCGTCGACCGTCATGGTTCTTGATCGGGCTGATTTTGCTGTTGGGCGCCAGCTGCGATCGTAAACAGAAATCTAGCGAAGTGAAGGATCTCCCCGATCTCAACGAACAAACGCGCGTTTACGTTACGACGGAGAGTACCAAAGTGCGTACCGGGCCGGGACCACAATTCCGCGCCATTGCGGACATCAATCGCGACGCAAAAGTCAATGTCGTCGGAAGGGACGGTGAGTGGGTATTGATCGTTTCAAAAAAAGGCAATGCGCCAGGCTATATCGAAATGGCTTCGGTGCGAGCGGCAACGGGAAGCGAAACCAAGGAAACACTCAATCCGCAAATCGATGGGAAGTACGAGACGATCGCTGACACACAGGTGAGGGGCGGACCGGGCCTGCAATACCCCGTTGTCGCTGACGTACCCAGAGGAACATCGCTTAACGTCGTGGAAGAAGAAAAAGGCTGGCTGAAGGTTGAATCGAAGCGCGGTAATAAACCTGGATACGTAGATGCCAACTTAGCAAAACCATCGACGAAGTAAGATAACAATTGTGATCGCCTGCGGGCGATCGTGCTGTCAGCTTAGTTTCAGCGATTCAGGCGAGGTTTCGGCCAAAATGTTGTGTGTGACCTTCTCTTCCAACGGGAGATCACGAATCGCTTCGCTATAGCTCGGTAAGTCTTCGCATTCCTGTTACCGTATCTGAAAATCAAGCATCATCGGGACCTCGTGATATTCTGCCGGATCTCATTGCCCGATTCGCCCTCATCGATGTGCGCCCGCGCGTCTGCTCATAAGCGCAATGAGCAGAGCTAAGAGTCCAATCGGCGCTAAACACGAGAATGCGAAGTGCTGCGCGTCTGCAAAAAGCGTCGGTTCCGCCCAGAGCCTTTGGCCGCCGCGAGCTTCCATCAATGCCACGGCTATCGTGGTTCCGATCGTCCCCGCGGCTGTACCGAATGAACTGAGCATCGCTGCCAAAACACCGTAATCGTCTTGCTGAACCGACGCAAAAGCCACCTTTTGATTCGCCGGCGTGAAAATACCGAGTCCTGTGCCGACCGCAGCCAATGCGCCGATGACATAAACGAGATTGCGATCGGTTTCGAGCTCGGAGTAATAGATGATGCCGCCAAAAATAAACAGCAAACCGAGGCATGCGATTAACGCGGCATCAAATCGATCGGCCAGTCGCCCGCTAACAAATGATGCGAGCGCAGTCGACAGCGGTAAAACGGCCAGGACCAAACCGGTTATCACGGCGGACGCGCCAAGCACGTTTTGTAAATATAGCGGCGCGCAAAGCCCAACAGGGTAATGGGTAATATTGCAGAGAACCGCAGCTGCGACCGCTGCCGCCAGCACCTTGCGCTTGAACATGGCCATCTCGATCAGCGGTTTTTTTGTGCTTGATTCAATCCAGACAAAAATCGGCAATCCGACCAGTGCCACAACAAAGCAGCCGGCGACAAAAAATGAGGTCCAACCCGCGCTTGGCGCGAAGGTGAGACCCAGCAACAGCGCCGGATAGGTTATCAGCAACACCAGAGAACCCCAGATGTCGAAGGCTTCCTCGCGCCGCTCGCCTGAACCTCGA
>DATBEY010000034.1:0-10725 GCA_036558765.1 Binatia bacterium
ACGAACCGATTGTACAAAATCAGACTCAGCATACTGTCCGCGACGTCGTCTTCCGTGCAGCAGCGCTTGAGCGGTGTATACTTCGCGCGGCGCGCCATCAATCCTTCGTAATTATCCGCTAGCGTGCGTTTCATCCACTCACCTTCGATCCAGCCGGGCGCTACTGCATTGACGCGAATCTGCGGGCCGAGGGCGTTGGCGAGCGTCTTTGTCAGATTCGCCACCGCGGCCTTGCTTGCCGCATACGGTAACGGCTGCGCGCTGGGACGCAGCCCCGCAATGCTGCAAGTGTTTACGATACACCCGTTGGGGGATTTTTTGAGGAGCGGCGTCGCGGCTCGAGTGACGAGAAATAAGCCAAGCACATTGACGGCGAAGACTCGATTCCAACTTTCAACGGTCATAGCATCGAAATTCTTGGGCTCCACATCCACCGTCGTGCCGGCATTATTGATCAACACGTCGAGCCGGCCGAATTCTTTTTCCGTCGCGCCGAGCATGGCGCGCACTCCGGCGTCGTCGCTGACGTCAGCTCGATAGAGAAAAGCCCGCGCGCCGGCTGCCTCGGCCTCCCGGGCGGTAATTTTAGCCGCACCTTCGCTGCGGCTAAAGTTCACGACGACATCATAGCCGTGCTTGGCAAGCGCGATTGCGGCGCTGCGCCCGATCCCCGTAGCCGCCCCGGTTACTAGCGCGGCGGGCCTTTCGCTACTCATAATTCACCTTGTGCATAACTATTTTACTTTTCCCTCATCGTGCCGCTCGTTTCGTTTCCGCCACGCTGAGCGCCAGCGAAGCATCTCAATTTCTGCGCTACTTGTGAAAATTAGATTCTTCGTCGCCTTCGGCTGCTCAGAACCACACGCCGATGATTCCGCGGCTTACGCGATTATAAAGAACCATACCCGGTCGTAATGTCACGCAAGATTCAAAAGCTTCGCCGCGTTACCGCGCTCGATCTTCGCCCGATCGCTCGCCGACAACCCTACCTTGTCGAGTTGCGGAATCGTGTAGCCCAGGCCGATCTCCGGCGGAGAGATGGGATAATCGCCGCCGAGCACGATCCGATCGGCGCTCATGCAATCGAGCGCGCAGCGGATCGCCGATGCGTCCGCCGTATGAGTATCCACGTAGAATGCTTGACAATACTCCACGACGCGCCGTTGTAGATATTCGGGGAGGGGACGATTTTCTTGTTCAAAGGCGCGCCGTTCAAAAAAGAACTGTTGATCGAAGCGACCCATGGTAAACGGCAAAAACCCGCCGAGTTGGCAGAAGACAAATTTGACGCCCCACCAGCGATCGAAGACGTTGGCGGTAATCATTTTGATCAAGCAGAGCATGTCATCGAGTAAAAACCCCACACCGCTGTTGAGATAACGGTTATTCAAGCCGAGCGCCTGCTGCCACGTTTGTGGCACCTGGCCGGGATGTACCCACAGCGGCATGTTCCAAGCTTTGGCCCGTTCGAAGATCGGCTCGTAGACCGGATCGTCCAGCGCGCGTCCGTCAAGATTGGTCGAAAGAGAAATGCCGAACAGCCCCAGCTTCTCGACAGCACGATCGAGCTCCTGAAGCGCCGCCGCTCCGCCGTAAGGATCCACCGCCGCCGCGGGAATGAAACGTCCGGGTGCGACGCGTGCGGCCTCGGCGATGTGATCGTTGACCATCTTCACCACTTGCTGCATCGGCAGTTTGCGCGCTCGTGCCGCCGGGACGAGTAGATTGCCGTAGTTGATCACTTCTTTTTCAACGCCGAAGCGATCCATCAATGTGAGATGCTTCTCGAGCGAAGCGAATCCTTCATCCGCATAGAGACTTCGGCCAAGATAGCTTCCGGCGGCAAATTCGCGCAGCGCGTCCAAAATCGTCGGCGGCAAACAGTGGGCATGGCAATCGATTAAATTCATGATTTCACTCCCGGATTTGAAAGAATGACTCGGCCAGCGACCGTAGCTAACACCGAGCCGTGAAATCTGTCAATCAAAGCGAAAACCAACCGATGGCCAGAGTCAGCAAGGCGCCTATCAGCATACCTGTTACCGCGCTGCCGGTCGCGCGCGCAATGATCACAGCGACGAGTAAGGCGAGCGCGCGGCGCGGTGCCGCGGATATTTGCAGCTGCGATCCGGCCACAAATAGCGTGACCGAAATGATACTGGAAATCAGTCCATAGGACACATAGCGCAGCCAGCGGTCCCAAGCTTCAGGAAATTGCTGTCCGGCCAAAAATAATTGCGGCAGGGTGCGCATCGCTAACGCCATAAAGCCCATGATTAAAATGATTTGGAAGCGTGTAATTTCCACTGCTCGACTCCCCAAACCAAAGTCGCGATGGCGATGGCGGTCACCAGCCACCCCCAACCAGAGCTGACGGCTGCACCTGGCGCTGCGGCAATCAAACTGCCGAGGCAGACAAGCAGCATCGGCCAGCTTTTCATCTCGACCACCAGCAGACCAGCAAAATATCCCGGCAAGATAAATTGCAGCGCTTCATCGAAGTGATGGGGAAATCCCAAAGCAAGCCCAAACCCCGTCCCGGTTCCGGCGACCCACACGATGAAGCTCGTAATCCCGACACCGAGAAAGAACAGCAAATTCCTGTAACCATTCTCCTGTGACAGTGCGGTCGAAGCGCTTTCCGCACTGGCGCGTTCTTTCTGAAATTGCACGTACGGCACGATAAAACTGCTCGCGCTGATAACGTGGGCCGAGATCAGGAGCGGCATTTTTTTTACGCCGCGAAAAAACGGCGTCAGCGCGGTGCTCATCGGCAGAAACCGCAGGTTCATCAGAAAGCCGGCGACCAGAACTTGCATTGCAGACTTGTCTTCGGCCAAAGGGCCCAACACGGCGAATTGCGCCGGCCCTGAATAAACCCACGCGGACATGAATATGGCTTCGTTGAACGACAGGCCGTGACGTTGAGCAGCAATTCCCCAGGCGATGGAAGACGGGACAAAGGCGACCCAAATCGGAATAGCGGCTTGCATTCCTTGTCGAAATCGCGCGCGCAAAGACATCATCTTCGCTTAGCGGAGGACGTAAGAAAGATCAATGGAGGGTTCAAGCGATTTCAAGATCAACACGACGTGGCGGCAAAAATATCTTTGCGCCTACCTAAGACGCTTTACGCCCCTAAGGCGATGAGGCGACGTGTTGCTGTTTACGCGCATATATCCAGAAACAGGTGACGAGGGGCGACATCATCGCGATCATCACAATCGCGATAGCAGCGGCGTCACCAAGTCCGCCGCCGTGCCACTGACCCCAGATATATGTGGACAACACCTGACTTTTCGGTGACGCCAAAAATACCGCCATCGTGAGCTCGCGATAGGCCGAGAGCGAAGTCCAAATCCAGACGTATACAAGACCGGGTTTGATCAGCGGCGCGATAATTTTCGTCAGAACGCGAAACGTGGATGCGCCGCCCACCTGCGCGGCTTCTTCCAGCTCGCGATGCACCTGGATCATGCTGTTGTTGAGCACCCGCGTGCCGAAGCTGATCCAGCACACGACATAAACGGCCATCAGCACAAAGATCGTGCCGTAGAGCGGTACCACATTGGAAATCAGCAATGCCAGATAAGCGATCGCCAGCGCGAACAGGAGATGCGGCACGGGATGCGGCAAAAAGGCCACCGCATCGAGCACCACCCGCCAACGTATGCGCGACCGGGTGACGATCCAGGAAATTGCCGAACAGACCAAAACGATTACCGTCGGTACGGTCACCATCAAAAGCGCCGTGTTTCCTGCCGCTTCTAGTAGCGCCCGATCGAATGCAATTTGGCTGTAACGATCGAAAGATGCGCTCGCGAGCGCTCGCCATGAAGGCACTTGCACGTAGGGCAGCAACGAAACCCAGAAGATCGCCAGCAGCGGCAACACGAATGCGAGCAGAAAATATCCCCCCATCAAAGCCCATGCCATGGGCCACCAATGCCCGAGCAGCACTGGGCGTGACTGATAGGACTTTCCCGATATGATTTGATAGCGGTGGCTTTGCTTGAGAGCGCGGAAGTATGGAATCATCAGAATCAACGACAGCCCGACCATGATGCTGCCATAAGCGCCACTGAGCCCGTAACGCGGCAAACCTTCGTTCGGATTGATCATGAAATAGATCGCCGTACTGAAGGTGAAGATATTATTGGCCATACCGATGACGCCGGGCACGTCGAAAGCCGCGATCGCGACGGTCAGCATCCATATGATCGCCGAGAACAGCGCCGGCCAGATGAGCGGCAACTCAATGCGCAGGAGCGTACGCCATTGGCTCACGCCGTGAACACCGGCAGCCTCGACCAATGCCGGATTCATGCTGCGCAACGCCGCCGAAATCATCACGTACGCCAGCGGTGTCAATGTCATGCCCTGGACAAATCCGATACCCGCCACGGTCGCGATGTTGAGTGGCGCTCGGTTGAAACCGAAAAGCTGCATCAAAAAAATATTAATGACGCCGATGCGTGGGTGCAGCAGAAAAACCCAGCCCATGGCTTTGAGAAACGTCGGGAATAAGATCCCAATACTGAGCAGGCTCATTGCCACGGTCTTATACGGAATATCGGTGCGCTCGATAAACCAGGCAAAGATAAACCCCAAGGGCACTGACACAGCGATCGTGATCGCCGCAAATATGAGCGTCGTCGTCATTATCCGATAGGTATACGAGTCGCCCAGGAGCGCGGCGTAATTTTGCAAAGTGTAAGCGGACACCTGACCGGGCACTCCCGTGCGCAGGCTCATCCAAATGATCATTGCGAGGAGCACAAGGATGGAAAGCGCGGCGCACGCAGCAATCGCAATCAGCGAGAGCCTCGACCAATTCACCCGTGATCGCGGCGCGTATGCCGGCAGGACTTGGATCGACATGGGCTAACGGTCGGGGCGCGAATTCGTCATGCAAATCGAAGGCGCGATCATGCGAGCATCATCAAGGCGTAGGGAGACAAGACCGATAATATATTGCCTAGCAATTTACTTCAGTAAAATTCTGGTTAGTTCCTCTTCCAGACTGGTGTCTTGTTTCTGAAAGACTTCGTTGAGCTCGCGCGGATCTTGCAGCTTCAGATTATTGCTCTTGACATATTTGGCCATCAACGTGCCCTCGACGAGATAGGAGCTCCGCATATCATTTTTCTCCAGCACCGATTGGCCTTCTCGCGTTACCATCAAAGCGACGAACAATTTCGCCATGTTCGGATGGGCCGAATTTTTAGGCACCGACAATTGATAGTAGGAACTCGTCGCCGGGTTAGATCCGGGCAAGCCAACGAGCGAAGCCCCTTTCGCTTGCCACTTCCACATCGCTTCCAGCGCGCCGCCGGTGCTTGCCATGATGGGAAATTCGCCGCTCACAATCCGCTCTTCTTCGCCCTGGCGCAATCGCCCACCCACCAAACTGGCAAGCTTTCGCGCATAGCTCAAAACCTTTTCTTTACCCCAGATCGGTGAAACGCGGATCAGCCAGTGGATGTAGGACGGGATCGCTATTTTACCGGCCCAACTCGGAGACAGTGCCGGATCGACAAGATCTTCGTAACTCTTCGGCGCTTTGTTTTTGGGAATGGAATTCGAATTATAGATAATGCCATGAAACGACGCATAGACCAGCACTGATTGCTGCGGAAAGATTTCCATCGGTTTCGTGATCCAGGGAAAAACTCCTGACCAGTTTACGTTCTCGAGCGCCTTCTCTTGATCCATCGTGACGTAGGTTCCATCGGAGCCGAGGTATAGATCCGTCGATGATTTGGCACCCGCTTTTTGTTCGGCGATGATGCGGGCGGCCACTTGAGGAAAGCTCGGCCCGCCCGTCAGAGACACTTTGGCTTTGAAGCCGTATCGTTTCGCAAACAGGTTTTCCAGCTCGGCAAAGCCCTTTTTGCCGCCGAAAGTCGACGCGCTCGCAACCAGCGTTACCTCTCCTTCCTTTTTCGCCTCCGTGACAATTTGCTCGAGGGACTGCGACCGCGCCGGCGCGGCGAATACGAGCGCCATTAATAGCGGCGCCGCGAAGCGCCGCATTATTCCACTGCCGCCGATCAGGTCGCTTCGGATCTCCTCTCCCTCGACGGGAGAGGAATGAGGTGACGGTGCTCGAAGATGGCGTTGTCTCCTCGGCTCGATCTCGCGTGCTTTCATATTTGGACCGCTTCCTCGTTCAAACCAGGGCTTCAACCGCATCTCGGCTCGAATCGAACGTAATCGGCCCATTGGCTGCTGTATCCCGGATCACACCCATGGGATCTCTCCCTTGCTGCACAGCGTCGATGGCGTCGCTGATCATTCTGCGCAGCATCAAAATGCCCTCATCCGATGTTGCCAGATGTTCCTTCGTACGATCTGCGATCGGTCCCTGGGTTTCCTGCGCGACACGATCTTGCTCCCGGTTGGGAAGGTTCCACCACTTGTCCGAGACGCGTTCGTAAACTCCGGGTTGATTTTTTCGGAAGCCTTTAACGAATAACGGCACCGGTTGAGTCGGCTGACCCTCTTTGTGCGGATAAAAATCGATCCAAAAAGTCGTCGTCGTAAAATCGTCGGTCGGAACGCGGAAGCGAATCACTTGGCGCGGTCGTTCGCCGACTCGCGCCGCGGAATGACGGACGTGGGAAGGAAAAACATAATGTGAAATGCGCGGCTTTGGCACATCTTCGATCCAGGTCGTCTCTTTGATGCCAAAGCGCGTCGGCTCCCATGTGATCTTCGGCCGTTTCAACGCCATGTTCGGATAACCGGGGGCGTGAAGCGCGATGGAGTGCGCACCGTCGGCGGAATTCTCGGCCCGCTGCAGCCAGTTACAATTTTCCACGTCCCCGCCGAGGATCCGACAGCCATCTTCTCGCACGAGCAAATCATAGCTCGGTAGCAGCGCCGCCGGTTCCGGGCCGATATAGGCAAAGATCAGCCCGCCGGCATCTTGCGCGTGATACGCCGGATGCTTTACTCGATCTTTGAACGTACTGTCGGCGGGCTCCGCCGGTTGCTCCAGACAATTGCCGCGAATGTCGTAGAGCCAACCGTGATAGCAGCAGCGGATGCCGTGTTCTTCGACCCGACCGTATTCAAGGGAAGTGCCGCGATGCGAACAATGGAGCGCCATGAGTCCGAGCCGTTCCGTCCCATCGCGGAACAGTACGAATTCTTCACCCAGCAATTTGATCCTTGCGGGTGCACCCTTGGGCTTCGCATCTTGGCTGAACGCAATCGGCCACCAATAACGGCGCAGCATTTCCCCGGCCGCTGTGCCGGGTCCCACCCGGGTTAAGCGTTCATTTTCCTCGCGCGACAACATTGGTTTTCCTCTCGCAAGCCGATTGAGCGCGCTCAATACCCAACTTTGCCTACACGCATCTCAGCTTGAGCTTGAACGTTAGTTTGACCGGTCCACGTCTTGAACGATTGAAGTGGATTGACCGGCTTCAACCCCTCTTTACTCCAGTAAATCCTCGTGCGGCATTAACCGAATCAGCTGGTTCTTTGCCGGATCGCGAATGACTCCGAGCGGATCGCGTCCCTTTTCTACTGCCTCGATCGATTCCTTGTACAAGCGGCGCAGGAGAATGACACCGCGATCGGTGTAGGCCAAATGTTCGGTGGTTCGGTCGTAAATGGGCCCCTGGCTTTCTTGCGCGAGGCGATCTTGATCCCCTCTTGCGAACCAGCCGATGGATTCGTCCCACTGGTAAACGCCAGCCTGACTCTCGACGACCCCTGCCGCGGAGTCATCCTGCATTATTTTGGCCGCCGGCTTTCCTTCGACCATCGCGCCAAATTCCACAGTGAAATGCATTGTATGGGTATCGTCGATCGGCACACGCCAGCGCATCACCTCACCCGCGCTGCTCGCCCGGTGTTCAGTTGGATGCCCCTCTTCGACATTGCCGGTTTTATTCATGGTCGGCATCACGAAGAAATTGCAGTGCGCCCAGGTTTTACCGGCAACTCGGCGTGTATATGTGTTGACGATGCCATGCTCGAACGGTCGGGGATCGATTTCACCGTCGTCCCACTGCGGTGTTTTTGCCGCCCGATGCAGCCATTTCAGATGGTTTTGATCCACGGAATTTTCGATCATTTGAAAGAAATTGCAGTTGACCGTGCGCGCTCGACGCGCGCGCACGCCGTCTTCTCTGACCAGCACGTCATAGTTTGGCAGCAGCGGCGCCGGCTCCGGTCCCATGTATACGAAGATCACGCCGCCCAAGTCCCGAGTCCGGTATGCTGGCTGGCGCACTTTTTCTTTGAACGTGCTTTCCGGCGGCTCGCCCGGTGTCTCGAGAACTTTTCCTTGCACATCGTATAACCAGCCATGGTAGCAACAGCGGAGCCCGCCATTCTCGATATGACCGAATTCCAACGAGGTGCCGCGATGCATGCAGCGTAAACCCAATACGCCGAATCGGCCCAACTCGTCGCGGCACAACACCACGTCTTCACCTAAGATCCTTCGGCGCACAGGTTTATTGCCCAGCTCGGCGACAAACCCGATCGGATGCCAATAGCGCCGCAGCATTTCGCCTGCGGGTGTTCCCGGTCCGACGCGAGTCAAAATTTCATTTTCTTCCCTGCTTAATGCCATGACGGCACTCTAAAAAAGATGGGAAAATAGCTCATCGCAATCATAGGGGTCAGAAATATCTGAGATGTTCTTGACGTGTCAAGGCAGCGCAAATGCGTCGCCCGTTCCCTCGATTCGCGATTGTTCAAACGCCAGCTTCGACCATGGTCTGCACTACGTCACTTCGTAAGTAAGAAGAATTGTTTATCGTATATTAAAGCTCCGCGTGTGGCCGCAGCACTAGAAAAGCTTTCTTTATGCGGTTGAAATGACGGATAAAAAACGAGAATCAAGCAACACCGCGCCAGCAAAAAATGTTCTCTAAATCTGATTGACAAAATCGAGCATCGGCGATTATCGTGCGTCTGCCTAATGAGAAACCAAAGTTTGCCAAACGGGATCGCCGGAGACGGACACCGCTCCATCGTCGGTGAATTGACAAAAATCCTGCTTCTGGCCGCAGTTTATTTCTGCGCCGGCAAGGTCGGGCTCTGCTGGGCTCACGTCCATACCAGTGTTACCGCCGTTTGGCCGCCCAGCGGGATCGCCTTAGCGGTGCTTTTAATCTGGGGCGGCCGTTTGTGGCCGGGAATTTTTTTCGGCGCATTCTTTTTGAACATTTTTACGCAGGGCACGGTCTTGACCGCACTCGGCATAGCGACTGGAAATACTCTGGAAGCACTCTTTGCGGCATGGGCACTCAATACTTTTGCCAATGGCGCCAAAGCCTTCGAGCGCGCGCGAAATACTTTCCGTTTTGTCGTGCTCGCACCGGTACTGAGCCCGGTTGTGGGCGCCACCGTAGGCACTGCAAGTTTAATCCTAACCGGCTTCGCCCGTCCGGAGCAGTTCGGCGCGATCTGGCTGACTTGGTGGTTAGGCGATGCCGTGGGCGAACTTATTTTCGCCCCATTCATCACCATCTGGCTGACCCAGCCTTTTCCTCAGACCAAGCCAAAGCGAGTGATCGAAGCCTCAGGGCTGCTGATTTTGCTCAGCGCCGTCGGTCACTTTGTTTTTATGAGAGCAGACTCCTCCAGCCCGGAATATCTCGTCATGCTGCCGCTTCTCTGGGCGACTTTCCGGTTCGGCCAACGCGGCGCCGTCACTTCCGCATTGGTCATGTCGGTGATCGCACTGGCCGGAACGCTATACGGCGTTGGGCCGTACGCCGGAGCTGATCCTAATGAATCCTTGCTGCATCTGCAGAGTTTCATGAGCACCCTGGAAATTGCCGCATTGGTGCTCGCCTCTGTTCTTTCCGAAGCCAAACGAGCGGAGCAACGTCTTGAAGTGCAAGAATCGATCAGCCGTGTTCTCGCTGAGTCGCCGGCGATCAAAGAGGCCGCTCCTTTAATTATTGAAGTGCTATGCAGGCGGGCTGGTTGGGATTTGGGCGCCGTGTGGATCATGGATCGTTCCCTCAGCGAGCTCCAGTACGTCGACGTTTGGCACATGCCCGGTCTGGAAGCATCTGAGTTTCAGCGGGTAACCATCCATGGTCGGATTAAGCGCGGCACCGGCTTACCTGGTCGAGTTTTGAGCAGCGGTAAGGCGATGTGGATCAGCGATGTCACCATCGACCCGGACATTCGGCGCGCAGCGCTGGCCGAGAAAGAAGGACTGCACGGCGCTTTCGCATTCCCAATCAAATTCGGTCAGGAAACTTTGGGCGTGGTGGAATGCTTCAGCCGTGAGGTGCGTGAGATCGATGACCATTTCTTGCAAATGGTCAGCGATATCGGAGCTCAGCTTGGCCAGTTTATCCACCGCAAACGCGCCGACGATGACCTCCGCGCCCAGCGACTGCAGCTCCGAGCCATTACGGATGTGACACCGCTGCTGTTGACGCAATGCACTCGAGACTTCATCTACGCGTTTGTCAACCGAGCCTATGCCGCCATGCTGAGCACCACGCCGGAAGAAATCATCGGCAAGCCAGTTTCGGAAGTCATCGGCTCCGCAGCTTTGGAAACCATACGGCCGTACATCGAAAGTACTTTGGCCGGCCATACAGTGGAGTACGAAGCAGAAATTCCCTTTGCGCGGATCGGGCCGCGTTTTTTGCGCGTCGTCGACACGCCTGTCATCGACGATCAGGGACAAGTCCACGGCTGGATTGCGTCGATGAGCGACATCACCGAACGCAAACG
>DATBEY010000035.1:0-11162 GCA_036558765.1 Binatia bacterium
AAGCTGAGCCCGGTGGTTTACGATCCATTGAGCCTGAACGCACTCGATCACGAATCGTCGCGGCGCCAGGTACAGCTTGGGGTTCATTTAAAAATCGATACCGGCATGGGCAGGCTCGGTTTCCTTGCGGCCGAGGCAGATCAATGGATTGCTGCCATCAAGCGGACGGAATCGCTTCGAATCGAAGGTGTGTTTTCGCATTTCTCGCATGCTGAAAGCGTCCAAGGAGACTACACCCGAAAACAATTGGAGATTTTCAAGCGTGTCCTCGGCCAACTCCGTTCGGCCAGCGTCATGCCGGATCTGGTGCATTTAGCGAACAGCGCAGCCACGATTACTTTGCCTGCCGCTTACTTCGACATGGTGCGTCCGGGACTGATACTTTACGGCGTTTACCCGTCGCCTAACATGAAAGAGCAAATACATTTGCAGCCCGTGCTCTCATGGAAAACCAAAATTCTTCAGCTCAAGAATGTTCCGTCGGGAACGAGCGTCAGCTATGGACAGACCTACGTCACCAAGCGTGAAAGCTTGATCGCGACTTTACCCGTAGGTTACGCCGATGGTTATCCGCGCTTGCTGTCGAATCGAGGCGAAGCTCTTGTGCGCGGTCAACGTGCTCCAATCGCCGGCAGAGTCTGCATGGATTTGACTATGATTGATGTTACCGATATACGAAATGTACGACAGGGAGATGAGGTTGTGCTTCTCGGTCGTCAGGGCGGCGCAGAAATTACCGCCGACGAGTTCGCTGCCTGGGCCAACACGATCTCTTACGAGATTCTCACTTCCATCGGCACTCGAGTTCCCCGCATTCACTACAATTCTTAGGAGGATCCCCGTTGTGGGCAGCATCGAAAGGGCCCTGATCAGCGTTTCTGACAAAAAGGGCATCGTCGAGTTTTGTCGTGCGCTCGCAGAATTGAAGATCGAGCTGGTGTCCACCGGCGGCACGGCGTCTCTTTTACGCGACAACAAAATCGCCGTCAAAGACGTTGCCGAGCTTACCGGCTTCCCCGAGATGATGGACGGCCGGGTAAAAACACTTCATCCAAAAGTTCACGGCGGCATTTTGGCGCTACGCGACAACCCGGCGCATGTAGCGAAGATGAAGGAGCACGGCATTCTGCCCATCGATCTGGTGGTCGTCAATCTTTATCCGTTCGAGGCGACGGTCGCGCGCGGCGCCCCCTTCGAAGAAGTGGTCGAGAATATCGATATCGGCGGGCCAAGCATGGTACGCGCCGCGGCCAAGAACCATCAGTATGTCGGCGTCGTTGTGGACCCGACGGATTACGATTCAATTCTCTCTGAGTTACGGGAAAACGATCGCTCGCTGTCTGCGACAACGCGTTTTCGATTGTTTCGTAAAGCTTTCCAGCACACCGCCCGGTACGATGGAGCGATTTCAAACTATTTTTCCTCCCTCGATGACGAGAAAAAACCGCAGCGCTGGGGTGAAAGCTTCACCCTTCAGGTCGCGAAAATCCAGGACATGCGCTACGGCGAGAACCCGCACCAAAGCGCGGCATTCTACGAAACTCAGGGTGAAAGCGGCCCGAGCATCGCGCGCGCACATCAGATTCAGGGCAAAGAGCTCTCCTTCAACAACATTCTCGACGCTGACGCGGCGCTCAGCACAGTTTTGGAATTTTCCGACATCGCGACCGTCGCGATCAAACACAACAATCCCTGTGGCGTGGCGTTGTCAAAGCAATCGTTAGCGGATTCGTTTCGGAAAGCGAAAGCCTGCGATCCGGTTTCGATCTTTGGCGGCGTGATCGCGTTCAACCGTCCCGTCGATGAGGAAACGGCTAAGGAGTTAAAAGATATTTTCCTCGAAATTGTCATCGCGCCGAGTTTCACGGCACAAGCCAAGGCTGTGCTCTCGTCGGCAAAACGCCTGCTCAACATCCGTTTGCTCGAGCTCGATATCAGCCAGCCGCAGACCGGCGGTTACGATCTGCGTCGGGTGCGCGGCGGCTTGTTAGTCCAGGATTGGGACATCGGCAAGGTCGACGTGCGCTCATGCAAAGTTGTCACGCGGCGAAAACCCACGCAAGAAGAGTATCAAGCGCTGGATTTTGCCTGGCGTGTTTGCCGCCATGTCAAATCGAACACGATTGTCTTTGCAGCACCGGACCAAGTCCTCGGCGTAGGCGCTGGCCAGATGAGCCGAATCGATTCCACCAAAATTGCGGTGATGCGCGCCGCCACCCATGGATTGGACCTCAAGGGCTCCGCTGTAGCCTCCGACGCTTTCTATCCATTTCGCGATGGGTTGGACGAAGCGGCCAATGCGGGCGCCAAATCGGTCATCCAACCAGGCGGATCGATCAAAGACGATGAAGTGATCAACGCCGCGAACGAGCACGGCGTCGCGATGATTTTTACGGGCATGCGGCACTTTCGCCACTAATTCGCTTAAGATCGCAGACGGAGGATCGATCGCGATGCTCTATCATCGAATCTCGATTTTCCACGGTATATGAAAGTCCTGGTCATCGGCAGCGGCGGTCGCGAGCATGCATTGGTTTGGAAGATTCGCCAGAGTTCTCTCGTGACTCGTGTCTATTGCGCGCCCGGCAGCGCAGCGATCGGCGAGCTGGCCGAAATCATTCCGATCGGCGGCGAGCAAATCGAAGACCTTGCTGATTTCGCCAATAAAGAAAAAATCGATCTCACCGTGGTGGGTCCGGAGTTGCCTCTCACCCTCGGCATCGCGGATCTGTTCGAGTCGCGCGGCTTAAAAATCTTCGGACCGAGTCAAGCTGCCGCGCAGCTCGAAGGGAGCAAGGTTTTTGCCAAGGAAATTCTCGCGAAAAATAAAATTCCCACCGCCTCATCTCGAACCTTCACCGACTCAGGCGCAGCGAAGCGCTATGTCGCGCAACAAAAACCGCCCTATGTGATCAAAGCCGACGGTCTGGCCGGGGGGAAAGGCGTGATCATTTGCCAAGAACGCGCTGCAGCTGAATCGGCGCTCGACGATATACTGGTACGGAGAACATTTGGCAGTGCGGGGGATAAAGTCATCATCGAGGAATTCCTCGAGGGCGAGGAATCATCTTTCATGGTGCTGAGTGACGGCGAGCACGTTTTGCCGCTGGCCTCATCTCAGGACCACAAGCGCATCTTTGATAATGATGTCGGCCCCAATACCGGCGGCATGGGCGCCTATTCGCCTGCCCCGGTTGTCACTGCGGCAATGCACGAACAAATTCTCCGTGAGATTCTGACACCGCTGCTTGTCGGGCTCAAACAAAAGCAGATTCGTTACCGCGGCGTAATCTACGTCGGTCTTATGATTACCAAGGACGGTCCCAAAGTCTTGGAGTTCAACGCGCGCTTCGGCGATCCGGAATGCCAGCCGATCATGATGCGGCTAAAAAGCGATCTGATTCCGTTGCTCCGAGCCGCTGTGGATGGAGGTTTGGACCAGGTCAGCGCGCAGTGGCATGACAATGCCGCGGTTTGTGTGGTGCTGACCGCCCAAGGTTATCCCGGAGCGTACGACAAAAATAAAGAGATCCACGGACTGGAGCGCTTAAAAGGCTGGCAACAAGGCTTCGTCTTCCATGCCGGCACAGTCAAAAACGACAACCAATGGTTCACTGCCGGCGGACGCGTTCTAAACGTAACAGCCCAGGGCGAAACTATTGCCGCAGCCGTCAAAGAAGCTTATTGGGCAGTCCGGCAGATTTCCTGGGATGGCATACACTATCGAAAGGATATCGCTCGAAGAGCCTTAAACTAGCGTTTTGGATCGGACCTTGGAGTTTCAAGGAACAATTCGGACGCCGATCGCAGAATTGATTGGGAGGAACCGTGGCAGAAAAAACCGCTCAAGTAGGCATCCTGATGGGCAGCGACTCAGATCTCGAAGTGATGCGCGAGGCTGAGAAGCGACTCGACAGCTTTGGCGTTTCTTACGAGACCCGAATCATGTCGGCCCATCGAACGCCGGAGAAGGCCGCCGAATATGCGGCCACGGCCGAGCAGCGCGGCTTGCAAGTGATCATCTGTGGCGCGGGCGCCGCCGCTCATCTCGCCGGGGCGATTGCAGCGAATACCACGTTGCCGGTAATTGGTATCCCCATCGATTCCTCAAGCCTCAAAGGACTCGACGCGCTGCTTGCGACGGTGCAGATGCCCGCGGGAATTCCCGTCGCTACGATGGCTATCGGCAAAGCGGGGGCGGCAAATGCCGGTATTTTTGCCGCGCAAATCATTGCTCGAAAAAACGCCCAGGTCGCGGCCAAGTTGGCGCAAGCCAAAAACGAGATGGCCAGGGTTGTCGAAGAACGGGATCGCAAGCTCCAGAGTGAAAGACAAAAACCTTGAATTCCAGGCAGCCATCGCCGCCCTCAAACGAGGAGAGGTGATCGTTTTCCCGACGGAAACTCTCTACGGTCTCGGCGCCGATGCGCTTAACCGCGCTGCTGTGGAAAGAGTTTTTCAACTCAAAGGCCGCGATGCCGCGAATCCGATTTCCGTGCTGGTTGCAGATCGGACGATGCTATCTACAATCGTCGACCAAGTTCCACCCCTTGCAGAGAAACTGATCGCCCAATTCTGGCCTGGGCCGTTGACCGTGGTGTTACCGGCAAAAAAAGATCTTTCTAAGCATTTGGTGAACGCCAGCGGCGGCGTTGGCGTGCGCATTTCAAGCGCACCCATCGCGACCCAACTGGTGCGAGAGCTCGGCAAACCGGTCACGGCCACGAGCGCGAATCCTTCCGGAAAAACTCCTGCGCGAGAGATCGAACAAGCCAGGGCCTATTTTTCCGGCGCAATTAGGGTCTTTATGGACGGCGGCGAGCTACATTCAAATGTCGGCTCAACGGTCGCTGAGGTCAGCGGCGACAGCGTTAGAGTCATTCGCGAGGGAGAAATCAATAAAGCGGCATTGGAACGGGTGATAGGGCAGAAGAAGGTGGTATGAAGCATTCTACTCTGTTTTTTGCCGTCGCGATCGTTGTGCTGCCGCACTACGGCTGCGATGCGAAATCGAATTCAGTCGAGCGAGGCCGCGAAGCAGTGAAAGAGGTCGTAACTCAGCCCTTCAACGCCTTGGAAAACGCCAAGAGCTCGCTAAAACAAAGCGAAGAGAAGAGCAAAGCGGCCCTCGAACAGGAGGAGAGAGAATCAAATTGAGCAACGGGCGGTTCGTCTTGTTCACCGTGACGGCGGTGTCGCTTTTACAATCCGTTCAACCTCCTTGCCGTTTTCACCGTCATAGTAGTCCACTTTCGTATCTTTAAAATAGAGCGCCCGGTGCCCGGCTCGCGAGCCCACCGCTGCCGTCGCATAGGCGCCGATCTTATTCGAATCCGGATATTCGCATACATCTGGAAACGCCATCGTGCTCACAACTAGATAGCGCAAGTCCTCGGTCCCGGTATTGATCAGTTGATGGGGAATATTCGCGCCCGCCGGACAGGCAATCACTGTACCTGCACCGGCATCGAGTCGTTCTTCACCGAGTCGTAAAACTCCAGAACCGTCGAGAATGTAGATCATCTCTTCGTTGCTTGCGTGGCTATGATAAGGAAAGGCCGTTTTGCCCGGCGGTACGGTATAAAAACTGTAGCCCAGTTTATCGGCGCCGAGCTGCGCGCCCACGCGTTGTCGCCGGCCACCGAACACTGAACCCGGCGGTGCATTGATTTCGTCAATCGGCACTTCGGACAGATGCGACACAAATTTATGTTTGGCCATGATGACTCCTAAGCAGGTGGAATTGACACGCTACCTTGAGAATTGGCTTTGTGCTATCAAAACTAATCATGCTGGTGATTTCCGAGCAACAAGTTCGCGGTCTCGTCGACATTGATGAGCTGATCGAAGCACTCGAAAAAGCGCATCTCCAATATTCAACTGGCAGGGCAGTGATGCCCGTGCGATTGGTGGTACCGCTGCCTGCAATTCAGGGTCGGATCACCAGCATGCCCGGTTTCTTAACTGACGACAAAGCCCTCGGCATGAAAGTCGTCACTTATTTTCAGCAAAATCCGACACGCGATTTTCCCGCGATTCTCGCCACTATCATGCTGTTCAGTGCCGCTACCGGTAAAATCATCGCGGTCATGGACGGCAGCTATGTTACGGCCATTCGCACCGCCTGCGCCTCGGCAATGGCGACGAAGATCTTAGCAAACCTGGAAAGCAAGGTGGTCGGAATCTTGGGCGCGGGTGTTCAGGCTCGGGCACACATCGAGGCTTTGACGCGCGTAAGAAATATTGGCGTGTTCAAGATCTATAGCCCGTCCGGCGTCAGTGCTGCGAAACTTAAAGAAGAGATGAGCGGACGCATTAACTCGGCCATCGAAGTTGTGAGCAGCGCTGAGCAGGCCGTCCGCGATGCCGATCTTGTGGTTACCGTGACCACCGCCAAAGAACCGATCATCAAAGCTGACTGGCTCAAACCGGGCACTCACGTTAACGCTGTCGGCTCGCACCGGCCGGACCTCAGGGAACTTGACGGCGCGACCTTGGCCCGCGCCAAAGTGATCGTCGATTCGCGCGAGGCGATTATGGCTGAGTGCGGAGATATCCTGCTCGCAATCGACGAAAGAAGCATCGCGCCGAGCGCCGTTCACGCGGAAATCGCCGAAGTGCTTGCTGGAACCAAGCCTGGGCGAACGGACGAAAGTGAAATCACGCTTTACAAATCCGTCGGCATTGCTATTCAGGATGTGGCTGCTGCCCATTTGATTTACAACAAAGCGCTGAAGCAACGGGTGGGGACAACGGTCCTGATCTAGTCAACTCGCAACGACCTGAGACCGAAAACTCAAAATTTGAGCATATGACCTGGGATCTCACCAGCTATTTTCCAAGTTTCCGCGGGCCGGAAATGCTGCAATTTAAACAAGCGCTCCGCGAGGACATTGCAGTTCTACAGAAAGCCGCAGCGGCGCTTCCGCAATTGAATGTGGATTCGGTTTCAGCCTGGGAAGATGTTCTCCTTCGTAACGAGAAATTAATGCGGCGCATGTCGCACCTTAGCTCATACGTCAGCTGCCTCGCTTCTGCCGATGGTCAAAATGAAATGTATCAGAGCGAGGAAGCCGAGATCATCCGCGATCGCGCCGAGCTTGGCAAAGTGCGCATCGAGCTCTTCCGTGCTTTCAAAGACGTCCCCGATGAGGTATTCGCGGTGCTGTTCAGAAAGCCGTCGCTACTCGGCGCGGAGAATTATTTGCACCGTCTGCGCGAAGAAGCCACTCGCGCAATGTCGAGCGACAAAGAAGTTCTCGCCACAGAACTTGGCATCGACGGCATTCAGGGCTGGGGGCAGCTTTACAACACCCTATCGTCCAAACTTCAATTCGCAATGGAGTTTCCCGACGGCTCTCGCAAAATTTTGCCGATCTCCCAACGGCGTTCTTTGCTCGATCATCCGGATCGGCGTATTCGGGCGGCGGCTTTCGCTGGCGGCAATAGGGCTTGGCAAAGCATTGAAGACACCGCGGCCAGCGCGCTGAACGCGATCGCCGGTACTCGCTTGACGCTTAACCGTCATCGCGGCGTTAATCACTTCCTGGACATCGCCCTGTTTCAAGCCGCGATTACGCGCAAAACTCTGGAGGCCATGTTCGATGCGCTGTTTGCAAATATAGACATTCCCCGGCGTATTTTGCGTTTCAAAGCAAACCTCATGGGCCGCCAATCGGTTGCTTGGTATGATCTGGGTGCGCCGCTCGATTTCGCTCAAAAATCACCTCGGTCGTGGCATGATGCGGTGGCGCTGGTCAGCGCCTCGTTCATGCGCACGTACCCCGCTCTTGGAAATTTTTTTCAGCAGCAGGTGATCGGCAAAAACTGGACTGACTGGGAACCGCGCGTCGGCAAACGCCCCGGTGGGTTTTGCACCAGCTCGATGCTGAGCAAGGAATCGCGGATTTTTATGACCTACAACCAAGCACTCGGCGACGTCCTCACACTGGCGCACGAATCCGGCCACGCCTATCACGGCTTTCTGATGCGCGAAACACGTCCGTTTGCGCGCAGCTATCCAATGACCCTTGCCGAGACCGCTTCGACCTTTGCCGAACAGATACTGATCAACGGTTCGTTTGATGATCCCGGTCTCGGTGCTGAATTCAAGGCCGTGATGCTCGATATTGAATTAGGTCACGGCGCCGTCTACTTGCTCGATATTCCGGTGCGCTATCAATTTGAAAAGGCTTTCTACGAGGAAAGAGTGAGCGGACCTTTGAACGTTTCTCGGCTCAAAGAGCTAATGGTTGAAACTCAGCGACGCGTGCTCGGCGAAGTATTGGAAAATGGCGGTGAAGATCCCTATTTTTGGGCTTCGAAGCTGCATTTCTACATTACTGGCCTGACGTTTTACAATTTTCCGTACACCTTTGGCTATCTCCTGAGCCGCGGCCTTTACCATATGTTTACCCAAGAAGGCGCAACCTTCCTCCCCAAATATGAGGAATTTCTCCGGCTTGCGGGCAGTGACACGGCCGAGAATGTCGTTAAAAAAACAGTTGGCGCCGATCTTCAAAGACCAGAATTTTGGGCCGAGTCGATCAGAAGTTTGGAACAACCGCTGATCGAGTTGCAAGCGCTCGCGCCAAAACTCATTGCTCTAGGCAAGGAACAAGTTCAGCGGTCAAATTGAACTGGCGCTAGCATCGCGGGTTCTACTCAGTCCTGCCAAGCAGCGCCGCGCGTAAGAGATCGAGAGCATTGAGCGTCATGCGGGAGCGATCATAGGCGCCGCGACCCGCCGTCGTGCTTTCCCGCCGGAGAATCCTTTTACCGTCGGTCAGCGAGATATACATTTGCCCGCGGGCGAGATTTTGAATCTGGCTGTCCGGATCCGTCACCGCATGGAGCGCCAGGCCAAAGTCCGAGCCCGACTGTTCACGTACGGACGCGGCAAGCTCATCGGTCAACCTGGTGGGATCGGCCAGGACGTTCGCAAGTTTTTCGTGGTGACGACAGTTCATTAGCAAGGTTCTGATCGCCGTTTCGCTGTTACAAATGTAACCAGCGGCAAATTCTTCCGTGCTTGCCGATTGGAGCCTCTCCGCGAGCTGACCGCAGGTGACGTCCTCGTATACCGCCACAGTTTTTTTTTGTGCCCGCAGCAGTGCGCCGACGACATGTTCCATGGTTTCATCATCTGCGGCAAAAATCGCATCGCCTAATAGTCTGCGCACCTCTTGCTCCACGGGCGCGATCATTTTTTTGGCTTCGTCCCGATTCGCCGCTTTCGCCGCGATTCGCACGTCGACCTGTCCGGGCAATGCCAGGACGCCGACCGTCGGATTGCTGGAATTGGCGATCAAATGGCCAATTTTATCGTCTACCGCGCTCTCTCCGATGCCGATCACTTTCAATACGCGGTAATGAATCACTTCGGCGAGGTGGAATTTTTTTCTGAGGTAGGGTTCGACTTCGTTTTCAAATAGCCATTTCATCTCGACCGGCACTCCGGGCAGGCAATAAATGACGCTGCGCGAATCTTCTACGATAAAGCAGGGCGCCGTGCCATTGGGATTTTCTACCGGCAGCGCGCCTTCGGGCATATACGATTGTCTGACGTTGTTCGGCGTCATAGCCCGTCCGCGGCGGCGAAAATTCGCTTCGACCTGCTCCAACATTTCCGCACTTTGAACCAGCTTTCGTCCCGTGACTTCGGCCACGACTTCCCGTGTCAAGTCGTCTTGAGTCGGACCCAAGCCGCCGCTGGTAATGACGATATCGGAGCGCTCCATCGCGCGCGTGATCACTTCCTTCATTCTCGCCGGATTGTCGCCGACCACCGATTTGAAATAGAGATTGACGCCGAGCGCCGTCAAGCGCTGCGCCATCCAGGCCGAATTGGTATCGACGATTTGACCCAACAGTAATTCCGAGCCAATCGCGACTATTTCCGCGTTTGCCATGGCAACTCCTTTGACCGGCATCAATTTATATCGTATGGGAACGACCCCAGACAAGGCAGGTATTCGTTCTGCGCTTCGGCTGCACTTGTCGCTTTTCAGCTTCTTTGCGAAAATGCCCACATGATCGTTCTGTTGTCCAATGATGACGGAATTCAATCCGAAGGGCTCACCGCGTTGGAAATGAACCTCGGCCATATCGGCGAGATCTATACGGTAGCACCGGACCGGGCACAAAGCTCGATGAGTCACGCATTGACTTTGCATCGCCCGCTGCGCGTCCAGGAGCTTGCGCCGCACCGACTCGCCGTGGACGGTACACCGGTCGATTGCGTGAAACTCTCGCTCAGTGGCCTTTTACCGGTTCGGCCTCACCTGGTCATCTCAGGGATCAACAAAGGACCGAATCTGGGCGACGACATTATTTATTCCGGCACGGTTTCCGCCGCCATTGAGGGAGCGCTGCTGGGCATTCCGGCGATTGCCGTCTCCCTTGTGACCTTCAAGAATTTCGACTTCCGCGCTGCCGCCGAATTTACCGCGACTCTGGTCGACCGGATTGTCGAACGGGGAATTCCACCGAAGACTCTGCTCAACGTGAACGTTCCAGCGATCCCAAAACAAGACATCAAGGGCTGGCAGATCACTCGAATGGGCAAACGCCACTACAGCGAGACTATCGTAGAACGAGTCGACCCGCGCGGCGGCAAGTATTATTGGATCGGCGGCGACGATTTAGGATTTGCCAACGATGATGGCACCGATTGCCACGCGGTCAACGAAGGCTATGTCTCGGTGACGCCATTGCAAGTTGATTTGACCGACTATCAGCTGCTGCAGAATAGCTCGCTGCCGAAATTTCCCTGGCCCAGGTAATTGCGAAGCATGATAAGATTGATGCGCAATTGAGTATTCTCCAAAACCAACCAAATCAGCGAAAGGATATGCTGAATGATCGATTCCGCACTTGTCACGACCGTCACCGAGATTCCCAATTACCGCGTCGCGAAAAATTTCGGCATCGTTCGCGGCATCGTGGTCCGGTCGCGCAGCATCGTCGGTAATATTGGCGCGACGCTGCAAACGTTGTTAGGCGGCAACATTACAATTTATACTGAACTCTGTGAAAAAGCTCGCGCCGACGCGCACCGTCTTATGGTCGAGCATGCCTCCGAGCTGGGCGCGAACGGAATCATTGGCGTGCGTTATGATGCCAACGAAATTGCTCCCGGCGTTACCGAAGTTTTGGCCTAT
>DATBEY010000036.1:0-16553 GCA_036558765.1 Binatia bacterium
CTTGACCGTTGACCTGCTTCGGTGCCGGGGAGCTCAAAACTTCTTTCAGAACTCGAATCTCGACGACGTCTTCCTGCAGGCGAGTGAGGCCTTCCTTGGCGCGATGTATTTCGGCAAGCATCGAATCGAGCTCGGCGATGCTGATCGATTCCAACGCCTGGCGAATTTTGCGGTTCATGCCAAACAGGTTCTGCACGCCGCCTTTGTCTGAAATCTTGTTGTCCAGCTCGTTATATACGCGAGTCACACCTTCCATTTGGCTCTTGACGTCGTCCACGTAATTCCTCCTTAAGTTGCTTGCGACGAACAATTCAATATTGTAACTACCACAAATCATAACTGTGATAGGAAGACAAGAAAAAAATCAGTTGCCATAAAAGAAACTGAACGAAAAAATGACCGCGCGTTTTTTGCTCGCGGCGCAACCCACATGAGGTGACCTAACGTGAACGAGATTCGGAGGATCGGCATTCCCAGCCCACGCGTGGAGGGCGAAGAAAAAGTTAGCGGCTCAGCGATTTATGCCGAAGACATCACGCTGCCGGAGATGCTTTGGGCGAAAGTTTTACGCAGTCCCGTCGCACATGCGCGCATCAAAAAAATCGATGTCACTCAAGCGGCGAAGTTGCCGGGCGTCAAAGCCGTAATCACTGGCGTCGATCTCGCGGGTGCTAGAATCGGCAAAAAGATTGTCGACATGCCGATTGTTGCCGAGACCGTGGTTCGCTACATCGGCGAAAAAGTCGCCGCCGTGGCTGCCGAAACCGAAGCGATCGCCGAAAGCGCATTGGATCTGATCGATGTCGAGTACGAAGATCTACCGGTGTTGACGGATCCGTTGCAAGCCGCGCAGCCGGAAGCGCCGCTGCTCCATCCCGAAGTCGCTCAATATAAGGGCTTACTCCACAAGATCGACGCGCCGAGCAATGTCTTCGTTCACCTGAAATGGAAAAAAGGCGAAGTCGAGGAAGGTTTCCGGCAGTCCGACGAGGTCATCGAGAATACATTTACGGTGCCCGCCGTGCATCAGGCGTACATCGAACCGCATGCATCCGTGGTACGATTGCGATCCGATGGCGGCGCAGATATTTGGTCCTCGAATAAAAGCCCGTTCGCCCTGCGCGAGCAACTGGGCAATGCACTGCAAGTACCGGCGGCCAGTCTTATCATTCATCCTTGTTACGTCGGTGGAGATTTCGGCGGCAAAGGCGACGGCAACGATGTTGCCGTCTGTTATGCCCTTGCGCAGGCGAGCGGTCGACCGGTCAAGCTGGTGGTTGATTACAGCGAAGAACTCACGGCGGGAAATCCGCGTCATGGCGCTGTAATTAAAGTAAAAACGGGCGTGAAGAAAAACGGTATCTTGATCGCCCAGCACGTCGAATTCATTTTCGACAGCGGTGCTTACGGCGCTTACCGGCCGCAAGGATTCTTAGTGGGCGCGCACGACGCGCCGGGTCCCTACCGGGTCCCCAACTGCCTGGTGGAAGAAAAGTATGTGTACACGAATAAAATGCCGTGTGGCTATATGCGGGCGCCGGGCCACCTGCAAGCGATGTTCGCGTGCGAAAGCCAAGCCGATCTTGTCGCGCGCCATTTGCGCATGGATCCCGTGGAGTTTCGCCGTTTAAATCTTATGCACGATGGGGATACGGCTCCGCTCGGCGAAGTGGTCACCCATGTCAAAGCGACTGAAACATTGATGAAGGCGGTAAATGCTTCGGGGTACGGTCGGCCCAAACAAAAGAATCGCGGCCGCGGCTGCGCGATCGCGGATTGGGTTTCCAAAGGTGGCGAGTCCTACGCCTTTATTCAAATCGACGGCGATGGCGTGGTGACGTTATCGTCCGCGGTAACCGATACCGGCCCCGGTGTCTTCACGATGATGCGGCAGATCGTTGCCGAAGAACTTAAAGTTCCGCTCGACTCGATCCGAGTTCGGATGCTCGATTCATGCGATGTGATCAAAGATACCGGCGTGCGCGGCAGCAGCAGCACGCGGGTGCACGGCAGCTCCGCTCTCGACGCCGCACAAAGGGCGCGAGAAGAAATTTTGCGAATCGCGGGGCGGGTCATGAACGCCGGCCCCGACGAACTGATCTTGTATGACGGCGGCGTAACTCACGGACGAGCCGAACGGCGTATGAGCTATGCCGAGATCGTCAGCGCCAACGGCGGACCGCTAATTGCCGAAGGGCACTATGTCAATATGGCAGACGGTCCGGAAGCTTCGCTCGTGGCTCAGATCGCCGAGGTGGAAGTCGACAGCGAAACCGGCGAAGTGCGCGTGACGGAGCTCACCACGGCGCACAATACGGGGAGAATCTTGAATCCCTTGACCCATCAGGGCCAGATCGACGGCGCGGTCGTGATGGGATTGGGCTACGGCGTAATCGAAAACCTCGCTTACGACGAAAGCGGTAAGGTGCTGGCGGCGAATTTGGGCGAATACAAAATTCCGAACATCAAGGATATTCCATCCTTAAGAACGACGATTTTAGCATCCGATTTCGGTAGCGGTCCATACAACAGCATGAGCATCGGCGAAACCGCACTGATTCCGACCGCCCCGGCAATTGCGAACGCGATTGAGGACGCCGTGGGCGTGCGCATTAAATCCTTGCCAATCACAGCGGAAAAAATATTGCACGCGCTCAAGCTACGGTAACGAACAGCACATTTCAGTCCGCTCGAAGGGCGGCAAAACGCTCAATAGGCCAGGACTCGGTGTAGGATCATGGTCGGTCTTTGAAATGCGGCATCACTTTGGTGGCGAAAGCTTCGACGGTTTCGCCATAGACTTTCCGCGCGGGAGTGAGCATGAGGTGGCTCACGCCGGCGAGTTTCAGCTCTTCGATTCTCTCGACACATTCCTGCGCGTTGCCGGCGATTGAAAAACGGCGCACGAGGTAATCGTTGACGAGCTCGGGATCGACGCGCTCTTCCATCGGCTTCATCACATCGAAGGCGTCCATGAAACGCTTGACGCCGGCGAGTTCCCCGGCGGGAACGGTTTCGAAGGTGAAGCGGAAATTGTGGTGCGCGCGATTCGCAATGCGATTGCGCACGATGCGTCGCGCCTCGTCGCCGTTATCCTGGACACAGAGCATACCGGCAGCGATGATGCCGACGTCTCGTTCTTGCCGCCTCGCTTCCTGCGTGCCTTTCCGGATCTGTTCCTGCGCCCATGCATAAACGGGGAGGTCGAATCCCGTGCCGAGAATCACGCCGTCGGCTGACCGTCCTGCGAGCTGCAAACCTTTTGGCCCTTCCGCTGAAACGTAGATGGGCGCCGGCTTGTTGATCGTAAATCCGATAGCCACCTTTCCAGTTGGAAACGTCGCGGCATTCCCCTGCACGAGATGGCGGATTAACCGCACCCCTTGTTCGAATTCTTTCAAGGGCGTCGCTTTGAGGCCTTGCGTGTACACGGGACCGTCCCCGGTGCCGACGCCAAGAATGGCGCGGCCTCTGGAGATTTCGTTCAGAGAGGCGGCGGCGCCGGCAAGGACCGTGGGATGGCGGAAAACCATGTTCGTAACGGCAATCCCCAGCAGCACGCGTTGAGTGATCATCGCGCAGCTGGCAAGCGTCTGAAACGAATCGATGGAGCTCAGATGGCTCTCGCCAAGAAAAATTCCGTCATAGCCGAGTTCTTCGGCTCGGCGGGCGCGCTGGTGGATTTCGTCAATGGTTTTGACGCCACCGTGAAGACTATGCAGGCTAAATTTCATGAGCAGAGAGCAGTACAGCGCAGCGTGCTGCGCCCGATCGATTCAGTGGTGGAATGTGACCAAGCCGCAGCCGGTCGCCCACGGTACGACCGGCTCGTACGCAACCAGCTCCGCTTTCCAGCCCTCTACTGCGCCGGCGAGTGCGATCCAGGTTCTTATTTCATGGCCGCCGGAGCCGGCCTCACGGCTGATTTCCTCATGGGTATACCGTGCCAATCTTGCGTGATCACCAGCCGTCAGATTTTGCAGAAATGTTTTATCAAATGGAATATTGATTTTGCCGTGCTTGGCTTCGCCCGGCCAGTGGGACAATCCGCCGGTGGCGATGATCGCGATACGCTTGGAATGTTGATCCAATAATCGGCCGAGAAATTGACCGAAGGCGAAGCAGCGTTTTGCTGTCGGCATCGGCGGCGTCAGCGCATTGAGAATCACCGGCACGACTGGGATCGCAAAATTCGCATTCAAGAAGTGGAGCGGCAAAAAGGTTGCATGGTCAAACAGCAGTTCGTCGGAGAACGTCGGATCGAATCCGCCATCTAGGCAGGCATCGATGATCTCGTTCGCGAGCTCCACGTCTCCGGGCACGCGCGCTTTTGGAATTCTCAGCCATTCTTCGATAGGACCGTCGTAATGGTCGGCGCGGCCGATGCAGAAGCTCGGCATGCTGTTTAGAAAAAAATTAGCCCAGTGTTCGACCGTGAGCGCAACAATGACATCGGGCTTGGATTCGGCAAGCCTAAGCCCGAGCTTGTGATAATTCTCAAGAAAGTTATCGGCTTGCGCCTTAGGCGCGGCTTCCGTCCAGGCGGTTATTCCCGGAGCATGGCTGGCGGCACAAGCGAAGACAATCGGCATAACTCACTCCAACCCTTTGAGCGCTTTCGCATAATCTTCATTGGAAATTTTGTGGAGCAATGTGAATGGCCGTAGCAGCAGCGAATGGACACCCATACGGTAGAGCGTGCGGACGTCGACGTCGAGAGCGGCTTTCGCCTCCGTCTCGGTCAGCTCGTAAGTTGTGACGAATGCGGCTGGATTTTGCCGATAACGTTCGCGCTGCGCTGCATCGCGGTTTACGTGATAAATAAGTTTTTGCAACTGGTACAGGCTCATCAATCATCCAGCTTTCGATGCAGCCAGGCGATGATGGTCTTGAATATGTTAGGAATCGAACCCATATGGCCGCCCGGGAAAAGTCGGATCGCTTTGGGATTGCCGTGTTCCAGCAGCAAATAAAAATCCTCCAGCGGTACCTGCTTGTCTTCTTTGCCATTGACGATCAAGAGCGGCGCGCACGGTTTGTCGAGCCAGCCTTGGTCGAGCAACGACAACGCCGGCATCACTCGACAGAGCTCCTCGAAGGTTTTCTTGCCGAATAGGTTGGCGCGCGCTTCAATCAAATCAAACAGATAAGAATCGGCGTGCCGTGAGCGCTCCTGCCACTCGGGTTGAAAAAAATAATGAATGCCGCCGCCCCAGTTTACCGCGGCGCAAAGCTTTTCAGGAGCGATGTGCGCGAGCTTGGTCGACCAATAGCCGCCGAAGCTGGCGCCGACGACAGCGATTTTGTCCCGATCGACTTCCGGCCGGTTGAGCAAGTAGTCCAAAACGGCGAGATGTACTTGGTGCGCATCGGGACCGGCGCGCATCGGGCATTCTCCCGTGCCGGGGCTGTCGATGATAAAACATCCCCAACCTTCTTTAACGAAAGCCTCGCCAAAGGAATGGCGCTCCTCCTTCCAGTTATCGATGCCGCCCCAGTGCATGACCATCGGCGCCGGTCGTTTTTCGGGTAATCGCAAGTGCCCGATGATCATCTTGTCCTGGAATGGAATCGACACGGGTGCGACCGGAATATCGAAATACTTGGACGCTGCCAAAAACATCTCTCGCGTTTTTCTATAGCCGTGAATTTTGCCAGGCGTGCTCGGAAATGGATGACGCGCGATGCCGTAGTAGCCGTAGGACTTTAAAAATGCCGCCTTCGCCTGAGCTGAGTTACGCGCCTTTTCGGCCGCATTTGCCTTTTCTTCCCAACGTGCGCCCAAGTCATTCCAAGCGGCAGCCCAGGTTTCCCCTTCAAACGTGGTCATTTTTTCAACCGCCTCTTCGGCCTCGGTTTGATCCGCATGGAGAAAAGGCGCGCGGCGGCCGATGCGGTCGCGAATATCTTTTTTTATTTCGTCTGGAGTGCGCGCCTTCGACATGATGGAAGGACCTCCGATCGCGAATCGTATTCCGCTTTGCCAGTCGCATCGGCAAAGTTTGGACGCATGATTCTCGCCATAAAGGATGCATGCGGGATTGTCAAATGAAATGGCCTTCAAGGTGAAAACCATTTTGTTTTCGACTCGGGCAAAAGGTGTTGACGTTTAAACACCACCGTGTCATGCAATGAACTGATCAGTGCTTTACAAGCTGATTTTTTCCGGTATAGATTCTCAATCTTGTCGCGGAGCAAATCATGACCGGGATCATCGACGGCAAAGCCGTCGCGAAAGAAGTTCAAAAACAAATCAAAGAAGAAGTCGAAGGTCTCGAGCGGCGCTGGGGTTTGGCGCCGGGATTGGCGGTGGTTGTAGTCGGAGATGATCCCGCGTCGCATATCTACGTGCGCAACAAGGAAAAGGCCTGTAAAGAAGTCGGTATAAAGTCCTTGGAGCATTTGTTGCCTGCGACGATCTTGGAAAAAGAATTGCTGTCGCTGATCCAGCAATTGAACAAGGACAAGAACGTCCACGGTATTCTGGTGCAACTACCGCTGCCACCGCACATCCGCGCGGAAAAAGTTCTCGAAGCGATTTCGCCCTACAAAGACATCGACGGGTTTCACCCGATGAGCCAGGGGATGCTGATGCTCGGCGCTGACGGGTTCCGGCCATGTACTCCCATGGCGATCATGAGACTCCTGGCGGCGGTGGGTTGCGATCCGAAAGGAAAGAACGCAGTGGTTGTCGGGCGCAGTAGTATCGTCGGCAAACCGGTCGCGCTTATGCTGCTCGAGAAGCACGCCACCGTAACTATTTGTCACTCGAGAACCGTCAGTCTGCGCGATGAAGTCGGTCGTGCCGATATCCTGGTGGTGGCGATCGGCAAAGCCGGGCTGGTCCGCGGTGAGTGGATCAAGCCAGGAGCCGTGGTGATCGATGTGGGGGTGAATCGGTTGCCGAGTGGAAAATTATCCGGCGATGTCGAATTCGAAACGGCGAAGAACCGCGCTTCCGCAATTACACCGGTTCCGGGCGGTGTCGGACCTATGACCATCTGCATGCTGCTTTACAATACGCTCAAAGCGGCTAAGTACGCCCTACAACGAGATCATTGATCCACTGTTCTTACTGCGATTGTGTCGCCGGGACTAAAAAGAACTCCGCTTTATGCGGCGCATCGCCGAGCGGCCGCAAAAATGGTGCAGTTTGCCGGCTGGGAAATGCCAGTCCAGTATCAAGGCATCATTGACGAGCATCTGGCGGTGCGCCGCCGCGCGGGACTCTTCGACGTGAGCCACATGGGCGAAATTGAGCTCCGCGGCGCCGACGCCTTGGAATTTAGCCAGCGAATGACCGCCAATGACGTGGCGCGAATGAGTGTCGGTCAAGCGCAGTATAATCTGCTACTGAACGAGCGCGGCGGTATCATCGACGACGTGATCTTCTATCGCTTGGCAGGGGACGCCTTTCTGATTTGCGTGAACGCCGCAAATATCGAAAAGGATTTTCTCTGGATACAAAAGCACGCTGGCGGAGCAGCCGTAGCCGTTGAAAACGTCAGCGCGCGATATTGTCAGCTAGCGTTGCAAGGACCGCGCGCACAAAGTATTCTTTCGCCACTGACGAGCCTCGATCTACGAACTCTGAACTCATTCCATTTTGTTTTTGCCGACGTCGCGGCGATTCGCTGCTTGGTGGCGCGGACGGGTTATACAGGAGAAGATGGGTTCGAACTTTACTGTGACGCAACAGCCGGAGCTCGATTGTGGGACGCGCTACTCTCGGCAGGAGAGTCGGAACAATTGATACCCGCAGGACTTGGCGCGCGCGATACCCTCAGGCTGGAGAAAGCTTATCCGCTATATGGGCACGAGCTCGACGACGAGATCACGCCGCTCGAAGCCGGTCTCGGATGGGTGACCAAGTTTTCCAAGCCGACATTTCTCGGGCGCGAAGTGCTCGTGGAGCAAAAAAATCGCGGATTGAGACGCAAGCTAGTCGGTTTGGAGTTGCTCGGGCCGGGAATTGCCCGGGCCAATTACGAATTACAAAAGCAGGGTCGAGCGATTGGTCGGATTACCAGTGGCACCAAGTCGCCGTCACTGGGAAAATCCATCGCGCTGGGTTACGTGTCATTCGAAGACGCCGAAATCGGCAACCGTGTCGATGTGAATGTCCGTGGCCGAAATGTCGCGGCTGAAATCGTCCCAGTGCCGTTTTACAACCGCTAATCAAGGCAAGGCGCTCTAAGGAGGTCAGCAATGGAGTTTCCCGAAGGATTAAAATATTCGAAAGAACACGAATGGGTCCTGGTGGAGGGTAAAACCGCCACGATTGGTATCACCGAGTACGCGCAGGAGGAGCTCGGCGATATCGTCTACGTCGAGCTACCCGAGATCGGGGAGAAGATCGTTAAAGATGATCCATTCGGCGCCGTCGAGTCGGTGAAAGCCGTTTCCGATGTGTATGCGCCGGTGAGTGGAAGCGTGCTGGAGATCAATGACGTGTTGCCGGACAATCCGGAGACGATCAATGACGATCCCTACGGCGATGGTTGGATGATCCGCGTGGATTTGACCGATCCCGATGATCTCAAGGATCTAATGGACGCTGAAGAATACGCGGAATACGTGGCGCAACAAAAAGAAGAAGAGGAAGAAGAAGACGACGAAGAAGAGTCCGATGAAGAGGAAGACGAAGACGAGGAGAAATAGCCCGAGCCCATGCGCTATACTCCGCATACCTCGGCCGATCGTGAGCAGATGCTTCGCGCCATCGGCATCGACTCAATCGAGGCTCTTTACCAACACGTGCCCGCGACTCTCAGGCAGCAGTCCAAGATCAATCTTCCCGAAGCCGTTTCCGAGTTTGCCGTCCGCCAACGCCTAGCTGGCCTGGCGTCCCATAATGCGACGCCCGCCGACTGGAGCTTGTTTCTCGGCGGCGGCATCTATCATCATTTCATACCGAGCGCGGTGGACGCGATTATTTCACGCGCGGAGTTCGCCACTTCCTACACGCCCTATCAACCGGAAGTGAGCCAGGGCACGCTGCAAGCGCTTTTCGAATATCAGACATTGATTTGCCAGCTCACCGAAATGGAAGTTTCCAATGCGGCGCTCTACGACGGCGCCTCTGCTGCCGCGGAAGCGGTGTTGATGTCCCGGCGGATTCAATCTTCGACGCGGCGACGAGTGCTGATCTCGAGAGCCCTGCATCCGCACTATCGCGCGGTCGTTGCGACCTACCTCAGAAATTTACCGCATGTGGAGCTGGAAGAGATTCCGTTTGCGGCAACCGGCGCAACCGACACCGAAGAGCTCGCGCGACGAATCGGCGATCAGGCGATCTGCGTCGTGCTCGGCTATCCCAATTTTTTTGGCGTGATCGACGATCTAAGCTCCGCCAAGGCGGTGTGCTCGAAGGCCGGCGCCCATCTGATTTCAGTGACCACAGAACCGTTATCACTTGCGGTACTGAAAGCTCCCGGAGAATTTGGCGTCGATATCGCGGTGGGCGAAGGACAAAGTCTCGGTGTGCCGATGAGCCTCGGCGGACCGGCATTTGGTTTTTTTGCCTGCCATAAGAAGTTCGTCCGCAGTATGCCTGGACGCTTGGTGGGTGAAACCGTCGATTGCGAAGGTCGCCGCGGGTTCGTTCTCACTCTCGCGACGCGTGAACAGCATATTCGCCGTGAAAAAGCGACATCGAATATCTGTACCAGCCAAACCCTATGCACGCTCGCGGCAACGGTCTTCATGTCTCTGCTCGGGAAAAGCGGCTTGCGAAGCTTGGCGGAAGCGAATGTTTTGCGCGCTCATGACGCTTTTGCGCGGCTGCAAAAGGCGGCCAAGCTGGAGGCCGTTTTTAGCGGGCCCTTTTTCAACGAGGTCGTGTTGCGCGCCCCCGATATAGAGCGCTTATTTGCCCAATGCGCTGAGCACAAGATCGTGCCCGGCATCCGATTGAAGGATTATTATCCGGAGCTCAGTGACAGTTTCCTGATGACGGTCACCGAGATGAACCAGCGAGAGGAGATCGAGCGGCTTGTCCACACCGTCGGTCAATAACCAGCGCTCTCGGGCACGCGCTCCGAAGTTGATCTTCGAGACCGGCTCTCCGGGAAGAAGCGCTTTTTCCTGGCCGGCTGAGGAGGGCAAACTCGAAAAGCATATTCCATCGGCGCTGTTGCGGAACGATATTGCTAATTTCCCAGAACTGGGCGAACTCGAAGTTCTGCGTCATTTCACCCGCTTGTCCCAGAGAAACTTCGCCATTGAGAGTCAGTTTTATCCTTTGGGCTCGTGCACGATGAAATACAACCCGAAAATTAACGAGATCGTCGCGCGCTTGCCAGGGTTCGCAGAGGCGCATCCGTTAGCGCCACCCGAACTTTTGCAGGGGGCATTGACCTTGCTGCACGAGCTTGAGCTGATGCTTGCGGAGATCAGCGGCATGGAACATGTCAGCTTGCAACCCTCTGCCGGCGCTCAGGGCGAACTAACGGGGTTAATGCTGATTCGAGCCTGCCTGGTTGATCGTGGTGACCCGCGGAAAAAAGTCATTGTTCCCGATACTGCGCATGGAACCAACCCGGCGAGCTCCGCATTGTGCGGTTATGACGTGGTTCAGATCTCCTCCAATGAGCGTGGTGTGATCGACGCCGCGACCGTCGAAAAAGCGATGGACGAGACTGTTGCCGCCGTGATGATTACGAATCCGAATACGCTCGGCTTATTCGAGACCAACATCGAGGCCATCGCCGAGATCGTTCATGCCAGGGGCGGGATGATTTATCTCGATGGTGCCAATCTCAACGCCCTCATGGGTATTGCCAAGCCCGGCCCTATGGGCGTCGATGTGTTACACCTGAACCTGCACAAAACGTTTTCGACGCCGCACGGCGGCGGCGGGCCGGGGGCGGGTCCGGTGGCGGTAACGCGCACTCTCAGCGAGTTTCTCCCGGTACCGCGTATTATCAAGCACGGTGACCGATTCGAGCTGCAGGAGAATTGTCCCAAGTCGGTGGGCCGGGTACGCGCCTTTTTTGGCAACTTTGGCATTCTCGTGCGCGCCTACAGTTACATTACCGCGCTCGGCGGCGATGGGCTTGAGGATGCAAGCCGGATGGCGCTTCTGAACGCCAACTACATTCGGAAAAAACTGGCAAGGAGTTATCATCTCGCCTACGACGAGCCATGCATGCACGAGTGCATTTTTACCGACCGCTTGCAGCAAAGGAGCGGCGTCAGCACCCTCGACATCGCCAAGCGTCTGCTAGACTATGGTCATCATCCACCGACGATTTATTTTCCACTGGTCGTTTCCGGCGCGCTGATGATCGAGCCGACGGAAACTGAAACTCCGGAAACTCTCGACGATTTTATCGATGCGATGCTGACGATCGCCGCCGAAGCCAAAGAGGATCCAGAGTTGGTTAAAGACGCGCCGTATGCAACCCCGGTTCGGCGGCTCGATGAGGCAAAAGCAGCGCGTAAACCAGTGCTTCGATGGGAATCGTCCTCTCGTGCCGATAATAGCGAAGATTAGGAGCGGCGTGTTTCTCTTCTGACGACTGTGGGCGGGCAAGTCAGATAGGTTCAGCGGGTGGAACGATAATTGACCCGATTATCGTGGTACTCCATCGACGCCGAGATGAGCAGTGGATTCGGCTTGATCCAGGGCGGAATCGGTGGGAAAGGCGCCGCAGCTTGGATCGCCCGTACGGCTTCCTCGTCGAGCACTTGCGATCCCGAAGACCGAATCAAGCGGAGCTGTTCCAGTTGGCCGTTCCCTCCGATCACGAATTGCAGGGCAAGACGGCCCTCGAGCCCGTAGCGGAGAGCGATCTCGGGATATTCCCACTGGGATTCGATCAACTGTTTGACCTTGGTGAAATAGGTAACATACACGGGATCGTTGGTGTTGAGGCTTATGGGTATATCCGCTCGGGCGCTCGAAGATGACCAGGTGGCGTTCGGCAACAGCTCTTTGAGGCTGGGAAGCTGGCGCTCCGCGACAACGGTCTCCTCTGGGACTTTCTCGCGCGGCTCTGATGGTCGCGGCGTCTCGGCGGTATTATCCCTGGTTATCGGAGGCGGTTCCGGACGAGCCGGCATTCTGGTGCGCGAAGAGCTAGACTTGTCGGGCGCGAGACGAGAATCTCTCTTGGCGATCACGGATGGGGCTCTCGTCACGCGGGTTGGCGGCGTTCGCGCGATTCGGCTCGGCGCGGGCTCCTTGGTTTCGGACGGCGGCAGAAGCGAGACGGAAATTGTCTCCGGTTGAGATCGGATCGTTCCGGCTCGCAATGGGTACATCAGAAGCAATGCCAGAGCGTGGGTTGCGAGCGAGAGAGCGAAAAAACGCCATAATGTGGTAGAACTCGGCATGATCGTATAATATCCCAGTCACAGGGCGCGAACAAAGCGGCGCGAAATCTTGCGCGCAGCGCCTTCGTGGGAGGTGATCTTCATGTTCGGTTTGGGACTCGGCGAACTATTGCTGCTTCTGGTAATCGTCATGGTGTTGTTCAATCGGCGCCTGCCGGACGTGGGCGAGGGCCTCGGCAAAAGCATCAAGAAATTTCGCCGGGCCATGAATGAGCCGGACGAAATCGACATTACGCCCAAGGACTCGAGGAAGTGATGAATTTACGCCGCACCTAAGCCTCACCTGCGGTAGTTACCTCGCACGTGAATTCCTTCGCGTTTTTCGACGACTTCAGAAAAACAATTGTAAACGGTATCGAGTCTCCTGGCGGCAGCTCAAAACTCTTCAGAGGTTTGAGCTCCTGCAATTGTGGAATGTCCTCCAGAGTCATGCCGCGGATGATTTTCGGCGAAAGTGTGTTGCCAGCCCAAATGGCCTGCCGTTCAATTTCTTTGCCCGCTTCGTTGTAAACCGTGCCCGTGAGCTGAATCTCGCGCACGATGACAGGATTCTGATTCAAGGCGATACCGCTCACCAAAAAAACTTCGCGGTTGCCTTGAATAGTTTGGTAACTGGTAGTCAGTGATTTGATCAGGATGCCTTCCTTCAGATGATTATTCCTGAGCACGGCTGCGCCGATCAGAGGAATCTTCCGTAAAACGGACTCGGGTGCTTCAGGCCGCGCATAGCCGATCGCGGCGAGCAGCGCGAATCCGATCACGAGAAAAGTGAAAAGCGTCACGAAAGGCTTGATCGACGCGCGATGATCGAGATAAGGAGAGATCGCCGTGATGTTCGTTGCGCTCTGTTCAGGGTCATCGAATTCCAATTTGTGAAAAAACGGATCATCCTCTTTGTATTCGGCTGCTGGCGGAAATTCGGCCACGGGACGGTTGGGCTCAGCCAGGATAAAAGGTTCCTCTTGTGGTTGAGCCGTGTCGCCGATGCCCCACGCGTGACGATCTGCCTTTTGACTCGCGGCACCGGTCCTTTGCGTATCCCGTAAAACCTGCTCCTGTTCCGCGTCGCTAGGAACTGGGCCGGTTTCGGATTTTGAACCAAAGGGTAGGCTCAGCTCACCGGCGTGCGAGTGCTCCGCATTTGCCGTTTCCGCGGCTTGAGACGGTTCAAATCTCGGCTCGCGATTCTCGGCGGGCTCGAGCTCAAAAGTGTGCTTGCAACGTGAGCAGCGAAATGCGGGAGTGGCTCCGCTCAAGACCTCATCGGAAACCTTGTAAGTGGTTCGGCATTTTGGGCATTGAACTAACATTCGCATCCCTTTTTGTCGATGCACGGCGATTGAGAAAAAGGCAAGAAAAACAAAGTGATTCTAGATCAATCCGCGAAAACGTCAAGGTTTTATGTTATTAACTCTGCGCGGTGAATAAAAATTTTCTAAGTTCGTCTAAAAGGTACGATCGCTGTGGAGTTGAGTGACTGGGATCTTGTTGGAAAATGCCAGGCGGGAGATATGGCTTCGTTTCAGGAGCTGGTTTCCCGTTATCATCAAAAGGTTTACATGGTGATCCTGGGACTCCTGCACAATCGCGACGATGCATTGGAGGTTGCACAAGAAACCTTCCTTCGAGCTTATCGCAAAATAGGGAGCTTTGAAGGGGGTTCATCGTTCTATACTTGGGTATATCGGATTGCAGTCAATTTGGCGATCGATGCGCAGCGGCGGCAAAAAAGGAATCCACTCGATTTTCGTGAAACAATGGACGGCGTATTGGAAGCTCAGGAGGAAACCGCGAGGGATCCCTTCGCCGATGTGCATGATCGAGAACTACGGGAAAATCTGATTCGAGCGATCAACGAGCTGACGCCCGAACACAAGGCCGTGATCGTGCTCAGAACCATCGAGGGTCTTTCATACAAGGATATCGGAGAAATCCTGGGTTGTTCGGAAGGCACGGTGATGAGCCGCTTGCATTACGCGAGAAAAAAGCTTCAGAACAAATTGAGCGCGTTTTTATGAGGGATTGCCAAAATATCCGAGAGTCGATCGGGGCTTGGCTCGACGGCGAACTCGATGCTGCGGAGAGTGAATCAATTACCGCCCATCTGGCAAGTTGCGATGAGTGTCGAAAAGCGCGACAGCAACTCGAATCCATTCAGCACATCCTGAAAACGACCCTGCTGGCCGAAGCGCAACAAATCGAATTTTTGCCGTTCTGGCGCGGAGTGCAGCTTCGCATCGGGCACAAAACATCGTGGTACGAGCAGGCGCTGCAACGGGCGCGCGCGACATTTACATTGTCCCGAGCCGCGTGGCTGGTGCCCGCGAGCATCGCCGTACTGTTGGTTATCCTATCGCTGGAATCCTACATTCCCGGCTGGCGGGAGGGGCGGAACAGCTTTGCGAGTGTTGAGTCGATCGATGCTTACGGGCGGAATGTCGCTTTGCTGCGGCAAAACGAGAGCAAAACGACTGTCATTTGGTTGTATGAGGATCAAGAGGGCGAAAATGAGACTGCTGAGGAACCCGCCAAATCAGCTCCGGCTTTTTAGTCTCGTTCTGACTTTAGCAGCGGCATGGGTCGGCGCGGCGGAAAGGAATCCTCACTCTGTCCAGGTGACGATTAGAACCATACTTGCCGAAAACAAAAGCGATGATTACGATCCAAAGTTGAAGGGAATGGAGCAGCAACTCAAACCGCTCAAGTACCGCTCTTACCGTTTGCTGAAAGCTGAGGACCAGAATGTCCCCGCGAAAGGGACGGGGTCATTTGAAATTCCTGGCGGCCGGTCTTTGACAGTCGCGCCTCAGGATTTTCAAGATAATCGCATCGCGCTCAAAGTGCGATTAACCGAGCGTGACAAGCCGGTGATCGATACCACGGTGAAAATTCCGAATAAGGGAAACTTTATTTTGGGCGGACCGCCGCACGAGGGCGGCGTACTGGTGCTTTCGATTTCTGCGACGGCGCAGTGAGTTTGTCTACTCGATGACGTTCTTTTCGATCGGCTCGACCGTAACACCTTTTTCCTTCAGCCAACCAATCGCCTTAGCCACTTCGGCTGCCTTGCCGTCGATTTCGAGAGCCACGAGGCCCATCTCTGATGTGACGGTGGAACCGCGGATATTGAAAACGATATCGAATTGCTTCGATAACATGCTCAATACCGGTTCTTTGATGAGATCCTGAGGAAACGTCAGATAGATCCGTTCCCGGACGATTTCCTGTTTGGTTCGGCCCGCCATCGACTCTAGATCGAAAATTGTAGGTTGCCGACCGACATCCGATCGCGCCAGCCGACCCATAGATTCGTGGTTAGGTATTTGTCGCCGAAGTCCGGAAAAATGGTCACGATGATTCCCTTGCGGAGAGTGCGCGCTAACCTGATGGCGGCAAACATCGCGGCCCCGGAAGACTGTCCGACAAGAATCCCTTCTTCCTGGCTCAGACGATAGACAATGGAATAAGCGTCCTCCGTGGACACGGCAATTTTGCCGTCCAATTTTTCTTCGTGATAAATTCCCGGCACGATGGAGCTCGCCATGTGCTTCAAGCCCTCGAGTCCGTGGAGAGCGTCATCCGGTTCGACGGCAATCACCTGAATGTTTGGATTGACCTCTTTCAAGTAACGGCCGGTGCCCATCACGGTTCCGCCAGTACCGATTCCGGCAACGAAATGGGTGATCATACCGCGCGTCTGGCGATAAATTTCCGGGCCGGTGTTTTCATAATGGGCCTGCGGATTCATCGGATTGAAATACTGATCCGGCTTGAAATATTTCTCTGGATCGGCGTCGAGAATTTGGCGGCACAAGCGGATCGCACCATCGGAGCCTTCCAAGGGATCGCTGTAAGTAACCTTGGCGCCGTAGGCGGCGATGATGTGTTTACGTTCGGTGCTGACGTTGCCGGGAATCACCAGCTCGACCGGATAACGCAAAACACTGCCGATCAACGCCAGTGCAATGCCGGTGTTGCCGGAAGTGGAATCAAGGATGGTTTTACCGGGGCGAAGTTTTTTCGTGCGCAGGCCTTCATGGACCATGCGCAACGCCGGCCGATCCTTGACGGACCCGCCGGGGTTAAAGCCCTCGAGTTTGGCGTAAATTTTTACGCCGGATGGAATTCCTTCGGTAATTCGACTGATGTCGAGCAGCGGGGTATTGCCGATGAGATCGAGAACGGACTCGACCTTTCGCAGCTCTCTAAGCTCT
>DATBEY010000037.1:0-3578 GCA_036558765.1 Binatia bacterium
TGCGCAAAGAAAACGAAGATAAGATTCGTTCGATTACCGAGAAGGAGACGCCGACGATTCTTTGGCATGATGCCTTCAGCCAACTCAGCAATTCAAAAGTCGAAGCCAATTTCGCCGATGCGCGGACCTACATCTACAATGGCGAGGCGATCGATTCCGCCTACCATCTCGGCTATGACCTCTCCGTCACTAAACACTATCCCGCCGAGGCCGCTAACAGCGGCACAGTCGCGTTTGTGGGCGATCTCGGCATCTACGGAAACACGGTGATCATCGACCATGGTTTGGGGCTATTCACACTCTATGGCCATTTGAGTTCGATCGACGTCAAGGTCGGCGACCAACTCAAACAGCGTCAACTCATCGGCAAAACCGGCGAAACGGGGCTCGCTGCGGGCGATCACCTCCATTTTGGCGTCTACCTGCACGGCTTAGCGGTTTTACCGGTCGAATGGTGGGACCAAAAATGGATCAACGACAACGTCCAGCCAAAGCTAGCGGGCTCGACCACTGACGCCAGCGACGAGACAAAAGATAAGAAACCCGCCTCGAGACTGGCCCGAAAGCGCCGCAGATAAGCTTCCTTGGTGTGATGTTCCCGCAGGGATCGGGGGCGATTTGTGCCCCGATCGGATTCAGTTATTCTCGGTTTTCTGCCCCGGATGAATTAGGCAGCAGATCATCGCCGCCAGAAGCGGAAAAACCGCAATGCTTGTGAGTGCAATCGGCAATCCGTATCGATCTGCAATTAGCCCGGCGGCAAGCGGAGCCATGAATGAAACTCCCATATTTGCGCCATAAATTAAGGCCACAATGCTCCCGGACAGGTGTTGCGGTGCAGCCGACATCGCTGCCGATACGATCACGGGTCGAAGCGCCCACAGCAAAGCTCCGAGCGCCGCCAAGCCCACAGTCAACAAGAATCCCGAGCCTAGGTGCGGAATAATCACGATCGCCACAAAACTCAGAACGGAAAACACCGCGATTAATCGTTTGTGCCCCAAGCGATCGGACACCCACCCGACACACGCCGGTGCCATGCCAGCGAATAAAAATAAAATCGACATGTAGGCTCCCGCAATGCTCGCCGGGAGCTTGAGATGCAACGACAAATAAAGCGGCAAGAAGGCCGCCAGAGCCGTTTGTCCCATAGCACGAAGCGTCGAAACCGCCACTAGGCTGAAAACGGCTTTGTTTTTGAGCACGTCTTCCCACACCGCCCGGCGGTAGTCCCGCGGGCGCGGCACGGCGAGGTTCCCCTCGCGCCCGAAGGTCGCGTACAGAACTCCGATACATAGCCCTGGAATTGCCCAGATCTGAAGGCTCGTCCGCCAATCGAAAAAATTCAGCAAGAAACCGATTGTCAGCGGACCGATGACTTCGCCGAGATTGGCACTGCTGTCATGGACGCCCAGTGCGAAGGCTTTCTGATCCCGGTACTTCGTCGACAGAATCGCCAGTGATTGGGGATGAAACCAGCCGCCGCCGAACCCGCCGAGCGCCATGAAGAGCATCAGCGCCGGAAAAGTCCAGGCAGCACTTAGTCCCAGACTCGCCAAACCGATCATGGCGATGCAGGCGCCGAGCAAGATATTTCTTCGACTCGCGAGATCAGCGAAAAAACCCGAGGGGAAACTAGCTACACCGGCAAAAAGCGTCCGCGCTGAAGCGAGCGCGCCGGCCTGCGCCAAGCTCAACCCCAAGGAGCTGGTAATGATCGGCAATACCACGACCACGACACCATTAAACAGGTGCTCGGTCATGTGCGCGCTGCAGTTCGCGGCCAGTCGGCCCCAGCCGACAAATGGATTGATTAGAGTTTGAGCGTTTTCGGCCTTCGACAAGATCTTGCCTTGAGCAAAGTTATCCAAGATGATTATGCCGAATTTTTAGCGCGCGCAACTGCTTTCAAATTGCGTGAGAAAAGAGACTCGGGTCTTTAAGCAAAATTCAACGACGATATTACGAATGCGCCATATTGAACTTGCCGGTTAATTAAGAGTTCAGGCTGGGGCTAGCACCTTGCCGCAAGGTCAAGTCCTGATGTCGATCAGCTTATGGCGCGATGAAGCGCCACGAACAATTTTTAGCGTCGATTTAGGGATGCCCAAATGTTCGGCAAGTAACTTTATGACGGCCTCGTTGGCTTGGCCGTTCTGCGCCGGTTCTCGCACAGCAATTCGGTAGTTGTCAGGCGCGATTTTGACGATCTCAGATTTTCTCGCGTTGGGTTTGACAATCACGGCGATTCTTTGCGCCATGATGAATCTATGACGCAAAGAACGCCGGCTATCAACGAATTTTAAGAACGCAGATTAACGCGCTTGCTTCTGCACGAGTTCGAGGAGCTGCTGGTACGATTTGAGCAGATCGGTGGAGGTAACGATTCCGCACACCCTTCCGTCGTCATCGATGACCGGCAGGCAATTGATGCGCTTGGCGACCATTTTTGCGACGGCATCGATTATCGCTGTATTGCGTTTAACCGTGATCGGGTTTTTTGTCATGATCTGATCGAGGGATTTTGAGCGCGAGTTGGGATTTCGCGCTAACGCGCGCAAAATGTCGCGGTCGGAAATGACCCCAACCACTACGCCCGCTTGGTCAACCACCACACAATGGCGGAAATAGCGATCGTTCATCAAATTCGCCACATCATTGAAGCTATGGTGCGGGCTTAAGGTCACCACTTTGCCGGTCATCACATCGGCGACTTCAGTGGGACCAATGACAAGAGACATTTCATTGGGAGCATTTTGCGGGACTGCCATTCCATTTAAACTGTTGAACATAGGGGAACTCCTGAAAGTCCAGTAATTAGTGCTGATGCGCTCGATTAAAGCAATTCTTACACCACGGTGCGAGATTTTTCTTTCCGCTCCAAATCATTCGCGCGATTGGGGAAAAAACTCTCCGAGGCCTCCTTCACATTACCGTAAATGCACCGGCTGGCGGTTACCAGTGGAACTCTTGGACGTGCAATCCGGGCTGGTCGTGACGAAATTAGTTCGAGCCGGCAAATCAAAGCACTGCGGTTGATTCCGCTGGGTTCCGCTCGCACTTGAGACACAACTCAGTGCTGAGCAATGATGCGGTTTCTGTATCTCGCTCAAACTCTATGATAACAATTGCACTTCGGAGATCCTGAATGACACTTATTTTAAGTAATGCTGATGTTCAGACCGCGCTCAATGTCGCCGACTGCCTTGACGTAATGACGGAGTCTTATAAAGAGCAAGCGGCGAGCCGTGCTGCCAATCGGCCGACCTGCCATACCTATTTGCCGCATTCTCTACCCAACGCGACTTATAGCTTTAAGTCCGTCGATGGCGGCGTCGGCAAATATGGTGTGCTTGCTTTGCGGGTCACCTCGGACATCGTTCAAGAGCAGGTGGTGCATGGGTCGGTCAGGTTGGAAAAACTGCCCCTCGCGGGCGAAGGAATGTTTGTCGGTTTGGTACAATTATTTAGCGTGGAAACCGGCGCGCTCTTGGCGATCATGCCCGACGGTCTCATTCAGCAGACTCGTGTCGGTGTCACCAGTGCATTAGCAATGAGGGTCATGGCACGAAGAAATT
>DATBEY010000038.1:0-4327 GCA_036558765.1 Binatia bacterium
GATCATGTGGGGCATGGAAGGCTGGGTGAAGGCGTTTACGACACCGGGCATGATCAAGGCGATGACGAACACATTCACGCTAGCGGCGGCGCGTCAAGCGATCGCGTTGTTGGTCGGCGCTTACTTCGCATGGCTCATCGCGCGAACGGATATCCCGCTGAAGGGCACACTGGAGTTTTTATTCTGGCTCTCGTTTTTTCTGCCGGCTTTGCCGCAAACCATGGGATGGATCCTCTTGCTCGATCCGAAATATGGCATTTTTAATCAGGCGCTGCACGCCCTAGGCATTGCGCATCCGATATTCAATATCTATTCGTTCTGGGGCATTGTTTGGGCCCATCTCGGTGGGACGGTAGCCGTCAAGGTCATGCTGCTCGCTCCTGCGTTTCGCAATCTGGATGCGGCCCTCGAGGAAGCTTCGCATATATCCGGCGCGAGCGGTCGACATACTTTTTTCCACATCTTCGTTCCGGTGATGATGCCGGCGATCCTGGTGTCGACGATTCTCGGCATCATCCGCTCGCTCGAGGCATTCGAGATCGAGCTGTTGCTTGGCACACCCATTGGGCTGCAAGTCTTCTCAACCAAGATCCATGAGTTGGTCACGTGGGAGCCGCCGCAGTTTGCTCCGGCCATGGCGCTCAGTACGGTATTTCTTGGATTGTTGCTGCTGATGGTGGCAATGCAGCGGCGCTACATCGGTAAACGCAATTATGCCACCGTCACGGGACGCGGTTTCTCTATTCGCTCGATGCCGCTCGGGAAATACCGTTATCCGGCATTCGCCCTGATCTTAGCTTTCGCACTGATCGTCACAGTTCTTCCCACCGTGCTGCTGATCGCTGGCACGTTCATGAAGCTATTCGGATTCTTCAATATTGCCGACCCCTGGACCTTGGATAATTGGCGCGCAACCTTGAGCGACCCGGTCTTACTGCGCTCGCTGTGGAACACTATTGCGGTTGGGCTAGGCTCCGGGGTTATCGGTATCTTTTTCTACGCCGTGATCGCCTACGTGATCGTTAAAACCCGTTATCGAGGTCGCTGGCTGCTCGATTTCTTATCATGGCTGCCATGGTCGATCCCGGGCATTCTTCTCGGTGTGGCTCTGCTCTGGACCTTTTTGCAAACAAAAATTTTCTTGCCGATCTATGGAACCATTTATCTTCTGATGATCGCTATGTTGATCAAGAGCATGCCGTTCGGCACGCAGATGATCAAAAGCGTGCTCATCCAACTCGGCAGTGATTTGGAAGAAGCCTCAAAGGTATGCGGCGGGACCTGGCTGCATACATTTCGCCGGGTCATTTTTCCACTGATCATGCCGGCACTCATCACGGTGGGCTTGGTCGGGTTTATTTCCGCGGCGCGCGATATCAGCACTGTGGTTCTGCTCGGGTCCGGCAAGTCCCGGACGTTATCGCTGTTGATGCTTGATTTTGCTGCCGGGGCCGAATTCGAAAAAGCCACTGTGGTCGCGGTGATCATCGTTGGGCTGGTGGTCGCTGCCGCACTGTTTGCGCGCTCTCTCGGTGGTCAGGTCGGAATCCGCGAGTAACTTGCGCGGAGTCAGATTCATTGTTCCATCCGTTTGCTGCCAATTCGCGCACAGACCCTTATGTCGGCTAAGCTCATCAGTACCCGTCGGGGTGCCACACTAAACCCGCGGGATTGTCTACCTTCAAGACGTATAAGAACCAGTTTTGTCGTTTTGTAGAAAACCATTGACAATCGGGGAAGCGCTGAACTAGGATCAGGTCGTCATGTTACGGCGCCTCTTAGGAGCTTGGCTAGGCTTGCTGCTGATCGGGGCGGTTGGTTGGAGCGGCAATCCGGACTCGTTAAAAGACTCATTGACGCTGCGTCTTGAGGCTTCATACGTTTCGCTCGATCCTGTAGAGGATACCGGCGATACATCGCGCCCGTACACCAACTCCAACTGGTCTCCTCATGAAAAGATTGTGCCCAAGCTGTTTTTCGGGCCGCTCGTGCGCGTTATTCGATCCATTCAGCCGACCAGTCTTTCCCGTGAGCCTTCCATAATTGCGAGAGTTACCCACCAGGATAAGTTTCAGTATCACGAAGTCTGGCGCATTTAGCCGCATTTCCTTTGCAGTAACGTTTGCGGGCCGGCTTTGTTTGGTGCTCATCCTCCGGCTTTTATCGTTAACCTGATTGCTCAGATCGCCGTCTTTTGGCGGTACGAGCGCTGCAGTCAATGCCGAGAACCCATCGGCTTAGAGAGGGGAAATATGGAAAATAGCGGACGACTCTTCGAGGGGGATGTCGTTGCGCCTGACCAGTTCCTGGAAATATTCACCAAAGGAAAGAGCTTAGTACCCGAAAAGGAACTCATGCTGGCGATCATGTCCGATGCTATCGAATGCGTTCTGAAATACTGCGAGGAGCCGATCCCTCTGCGCGAGAAGCTTTTTCGCGAGGCGTATGATTGGCTTTTTGACGACGATGACAGGGAACCGTTTGCGTTCCTGAACTTGTGCGAAACATTGAATCTCAATCCGAGTTATCTGCGCCGCGGCGTGTTACAAAAGATGCGCACCAAATCACTAGATGCGCGGCGGACAGGTGGGGGTCGAGCGGTTCGCTTGAGACGATTTGGCGCCGTAACCAAGCTTCGTCAGCCGCGGGCATTGGGCGGCCGTTAGGAAGCCAGACTATCGCTCGGAGCGAGTTGCGAGTTTCATTTTCTCGCGTGTAACTTTGATGATCGCGGGCAGAAGCGACAGAACGATTACGATCACGATGACTTTATGAATGTGGTCGTGGATATTCGGAATCATCTGGCCGAGAAAGTAGCCACCGAGCACTGTTGTTAAAACCCAGCCGATACCGCCGATCACGTTGTACGAGATAAAGCGGCGGTACTCCATTGCGCCAATACCGGCGACCACGGGCGCAAACGTTCTGAGGATGGGAATAAACCGGGCGATAACGATGGTGAAAGGGCCGTGCCGTTCGTAGAACTCTTTGGTCGTGATCAAGTGCTTGCGGTTAAAAAGCAAAGAATCGGGGCGAGTGAATAGCCTGGGACCGGTGCGGGCACCGATATTGTAACCCACCGTGTCCCCGACAACGGCGGCGAGACTCAGTGCTAGCAGCAGCGGCACGAGTTCGATATCACCGCGCGCCGCGAACAGTCCGGCGGTTACCAGCAGCGAATCGCCCGGTAAAAAAAATCCGACCAAAAGGCCGGTTTCGGTAAAGACGATCACTGTCAAACCGATGATGCCGCCAACCCGAACGAGCGACTCAACGTCGTAGATCTTGTGAAACAGATCCCAGAGAAATTCCATCGGCGTATGGTGCCATGGAAGCTACTCTGAAGCAATAAACGTTCAGCGGGAACTATCCTCCGATCTCCCTTTCCAGCCCTGATTGCCAGCGGCGAGAATGCCGCTATTGCACCGCTGAATATTTCCATTTAGCTTGAGTTCTTACCCGATATCGGAGATCTGGTTTGGCCGAAACCTTTCACCCGTTAATTGAGCGCTGGTTTAGCGCGCGCTTTCAAAATCCCACTCCGGCGCAAGCGGTAGGCTGGGAATCCATTTCTGCCGGACAATCAACCTTGATTGCCGCCCCGACCGGTTCCGGCAAAACGCTGGCGGCGTTTCTCTGGTCCATCGATCGTTTGGTCAAGCGAGCTTTGAACGGCGGTCTCGATGAGCGAACTAGTGTGGTTTACGTTTCGCCGCTGAAGGCGCTAGGCAATGACATTGCTAAAAATCTTCAAGCCCCTCTGACGGAAATTTACCAACTCGCCGGCCGAGAGGGTGTTCTCCTGCCGAGCATTCGAGTGGCGGTGCGGTCCGGCGATACACCGGCGCGCGAGCGGCAACTTATGGTCCGCCGGCCGCCGCATATTCTCATCACCACACCGGAGTCGCTGTACATTTTACTTACGGCCGGCCGCAGCCGAGAATTCCTGAAAAGTGCCGAAACCGTTATCGTCGATGAAATCCACGCCATCGCGCAGGACAAGCGGGGCGCGCATCTGGCGCTATCCCTGGAACGGCTCGATGCCTTGGCGGCTCAGCGCCTGCAACGGATCGGATTGAGCGCGACGCAGAAGCCGGTCGAAGAAATCGGCCGTCTGCTGGTCGGGAACCGTTCCATATCCAGCGACGGCAAGCCGGAGTGTGCGATTGTCGATGTCGGCCACAAACGGGATATGGAGCTCAGCGTGGAAGTGCCCGACGCCGAGCTGGGTCCGATCATTCGTCAAGATATTTGGAGCGCCGTTTACGATAAGCTCGTCACGCAAATACAAGCGCATCGAACCAGCTTGGTTTTTGTCAATACCCGG
>DATBEY010000039.1:0-6048 GCA_036558765.1 Binatia bacterium
AATTCGCTGATTCTCGGTTACAGCGGTTCGGGTATCAGCACGGATCTGCGCCGCGTGATGGACATAGAAAAAATCTGGGAGAAGAACGGACTCACGGTTAAATCGGTTTACTTCAACAGCGGCAGTGTCTTAACCCAGGCCATGATCGGCGGCAATATTGCGCTCTCGGATTCCGGCGTGCCGGAAATGCTGGTGTTGCCGGTCTCCGGCGCCTTCGAGACCAAAGTCATCACGGTCAACATCAATCGTCTCGAGCATATTTTCGTAACACGAAAAAACATCGTCAAACCGGAAGACCTCAAGGGCAAACGGATCGCGGTTAGCCGTTTCGGTTCGGCGTCCGATCTCACCACGCGCATGGTTTTGCGTTCCTGGAAAATGGATCCCGAAAAAGATGTCGCTTTATTGCAATCCGGCAACACGCCTACACGCATGACCGCGCTCATCGCAGGTCACGTCGATGGTGCGCTGGTCAGTCCCGAAAGCCTGCACAAAGTCCTTGGCAGCGGCTGCTGCCGAGCCCTGGCCGATCTTTCCGAGCTGCCCCTCGACTTCGCGCGTTTCGGCGTCACCGTGCCGGCGGCGTTGATCCGAAACCAGAGAGACCTGGCGCGCCGGATCGTGATGGCGTACGTGGAGGGAATTTACGCGTTCAAAACAAAGCCCAAGCTGGTTTACTCGGTTCTCGAAGAGGAAGGCATAAAAGATCCGGCCATCGCCAAAGAAATCTACACTCGACTGAGCTTCAGCATGCGCGAATATCCCATTCCCGAAGCGGCTGGCGTTCAAAATGCTCTCGACTCCCTCGGTCATCCCAACGCGCGCAACTTCAAGCCGGCCAATGTCATGGACACAAGTCTCCTCGAAGAAATTAGAAAGTCAGGCTTTATCGATAAGCTCTATGGCCGGCCGCCCAAGAACGAAAGATAATTCTCGCGAAGTAACGACTGCAATTAGTTAACGCAGGATCGGAAAAAGTCATTCCGCGCGGCAGACTGTGGCGAACAATAGCTGCGATGCAGCAGCGAACTCACTAGGATCAGCACATGGAAAACCCGATCAAGCTTGCCATCGGCGCGACTTCCAAGCGTGTCGATATTGCCAATCTCGTCGCCTTCACTTTTTTTAATAATATTGAGCTGCCGCCTAAATCTGAGCTCCACGTCGCGATGGGCTGGCGCGATTCGGAGCTCGGCGGCACCGGGCCAGCTATCCTTGTCGGACGTAAACGATATGACTTCGGCTTTGGCAACCCCGTCGGGCTTGCAGCAATGGCTTACCTGGGCCGCGGCTTTTATAAAAACAAAATTCCGCTCCGCGCCATCGGCGTATTTCCGACCTGGGATCGATTGATTTTTGCAGTGCGCAAAGAGACTGGCATCGAGTCCCTCGAAGACGTGGTCCAAAAGAGATACCCGCTGCGCATATCGACCCGCCGCCGGGTAAAGCTTCAAACCACAGTCTACGCCATCGAAGAAGTCCTGAAAGCTTACGGTGCGAGCTTTCGCGAGATCGAGCGTTGGGGCGGCAAAATTATGGAAGCGCCGAATCCAAGCGGCGCCGTGCGCAGGGATCATATCGAGGCCGGCGCGGCCGACGCCGTGTTCGACGAAGGTGTGAAGAGCTGGGGCGAGCGGGCGCTGGATGCGGGCATGCGCTTTTTGCCGATCAATGATGCCGCCGCGCGCCACATGCAAAAAATCGGCTTTCCCAGTGCCATGTTGACAGCGGAGCATTACCCCAAGCTTGAGAGCGCCATCCGCTGTGTCGATTTTAGCGGCTGGACTTTTTTCTGTCATGCCGACCTGCCTGCGTCCGTCGCCTACGACATGGCCCGAGCCATCGATCTCTGCCACGAGCGAATTCCGGTGGATCACTTCGACAAACGACCCATGACGATGGGCGAGTTTTGCCGCGGTGGCGAGGCCGGGCAGTTGAATATTCCTCTCCATCCCGGCGCGAAAAAATATTTTCGCGAAAAGGGTTATCTGTGACCACGATGCGCCGGATACTTCGCATTGTCGCGCTCGGCATCGGTTTGGTTCTGTTTTCCACGAATGCCCGAGCCGAGCTTTTCCGCGTTGCGCTTTCGACGAAAGATTTCGGCTATCTGCCGCTCTTTGTTGGCATGCGCTCTGGATTGTTTGCTCAAGAAGGGCTCGAAATCCAGTGGATCGTGGTCAACAGCAATGTGGTCGTCACGGCGCTCATCGCTGGGGAAATCGACGTGGCCGGCATCGCCGGTTCGTCTATGCGTGCTGCCGCGCGAGGCGCCCCTTTGAAGGCAAACTTTTTTCCGTACGACAAATCACTTTTCGTCCTGATGGGCGCGCCCGGAATCAAACGAGTCCAGGATCTAAAAGGCAAAGTGATCGGCACCACCGGACCGGGCGCGACGACCGAAGTTGCCGCGAGCATGGTCCTGCAGCATTACGGCATGGACCCAAAAAAAGATGTGACGTTCATGACCATCGGCGGCGCCGAGACCTCGCTCGTCGCCATGCGTAACGGCACCATCCAGGCGCGAGCGTTCAATCCCGACGCGGCCTTCATCATGAAGAAGCAGGGCTTCACCGAGCTCGGTGTATTAGCCGACATGGGACCCTGGCCGTGGGCAGGGTATTCGACTTCCGACGCCCACTTGAGCAATCGGCGCGACAAGATCAAACGTTGGACTCGCGCCATGGTGAAAAGCTTGCAGTTGATGCTCAATCGTAGAGACGAGACCTACAAAATCGCGCAAGCCGAATTCGGCCATCCCCGTGATGTGACCGAGAGCGCGGCGAACGTCTGCATTAAAGCCATCGATCCACAGAATCCCGGCGGCGCTACGGATGAAGCGATGCGCAAAAACATCGAGCTCACGATTACCCAACCGTTGAAGCTTGGCGCGAGCCCGCCTCTGTCGCAGTTGGTCGATTTTACGTTGCTGAGGGAAGTTCATAGGGAGCTTGGCATTCCGGGGCGAAAGTAAAGCTCGTTTGGGAGTGATCGCCATGACAAACTGGTGCTACCGACTCGTCATTATCTCATTGCTCTGGTGCTGGCCCTGCTGGGTGTCGGCGCAAACCGCCGAAAGAAGCATGACATTGGTCAAGAGTGGGTTCGCGACCGAGGAGTCAGTTCACCAACATAAGCGGCAATCTGTCGATGATCTGTTGAAAGGCCGCGGTTACTTCGCTCGGTGTAGGGGCGAAATACAGATCCCCTGCCTCTGACGCGATACAACGGGCGAGGTTTTTCGGCGTGGTGTTCCAGGACGTCGTACCGGTTGGCGGTGGCGTACAGTTGGCAGGCACCGTTCCGGTGGCGTCAGCTCCATAGTAAATCACGAATACCTTTACCGTCTGACCGGCAAGTTGGCCGGTTGTTCCAACGTTTGTGCCGTTCTTGATATCTTGGGCCACATTGTAAGTTAACAAATTGACTTTGTAATTGGCCGTGCCGCCAGATGTCGGCCTACATGATGCAAAGCTGGCGGCTTGGCTGTAGTTCATGTCGGTATCCGATAGCAAGACGAGAAATTTTTGCGAGGTAGTCCGGGCTAGGCCTGACTGAAACAGTTTGAGGCGCGACTCGGTTAGACCTTCACAAACATTGGTGCCGGACCCGCCGGTGCCGGGGAGCGCATTGATAGCGTTATGGAGCTGCGACGGACTACTGGTGAGCGATGCGATCGATCCGGTTGGATAATCCTGACTTTTCTTGCAATTGTTATTTCCGGTCGTGTTGTAACAGCCGCGAAAAGGCACCATGGCGAGGAGGGCGGGTGAGGAACCACTCACAGGAAGCACCGCGTCTACCAAGGCGTTGGCGCCGGTTTTCATTGGACCGAGCCAACCACCACTGCTCATCGAAGCAGTGTCGTCCAGATTCATGACCAAATCCAACGTGCCGCCCGACACGGCAACAGATTCAGCCGAGACGTTGATCTGATTGCAGCTAGAGCCGCAACCGAAGAATTTTCCAGCGGCGACAAAAATCGTCGGTGTGGAAACGGCCCCCCTGACCTTAACCCCAGTTTTAGGGTTGCCTAAAGCATCGTTGACAGTCACCTGGGTAACCTGGAGGCTGCCGCAGGCGGTAAAGCCGTTCATTCTCGCCGCATCACAAGCAGCCGTTGTCGCAGCGGAAAGGCCACCGCTGTTGAGCTTTGCCGCGGCCGCGATCGCGGCCGAGTCGACGGTTCTGACCAGTTCGGCCCTAAGCAGATACGCCCGCCCGCCGTCAGTGGCTAACCCAACGAAAAAAAGCAGCAGGGCAAAAGCTAAGGTAACGAAAATGAGCGCTTGACCTTTTTGGTTTAAGTTTTTCATATTTATCTTTTTGATCACGATCTCATTTGGTGACCGCCATTGCGGAGCTCCTTCATCCCACAACATCCATAAAAACCGTCCTTTTGTAAAATATGCCGGGCGCTAGAGCTCCGATAAAAGCCGCGGCCGGAGTTAGCTTACTCGGCGCGTAGTTATAGAAAACCTCGATCACATGAAGTCTAATCCCCGTCGTGGACAGATTCTTCACTTCTGGCAGTTTCAGATAGGCGCACTCGCCATCATTGCCGATACCGCTGGTTTGGCTCAACGTGCCATACTCCCAAGTCACACTGCCGGTCCAGCCGGTGTTGCTGCGCCGAATTCGATAGAAGTCTTGTTGGCCGCCACTTAGATTACCGCCCCCGCAGGCACCGGCAGCGCGATTGTAAGAGTCGTCGACCAGCGAATAAATAACTTTGAATTGACTTGGCCCTGTGCCGCCTGTGCCGCTCGGATTAATCACTGGACTCGCTTTGGTCACCACCGTGTTCAAATCCGAGTTGATACTCGTTGCCCAGGCGGTGGACCCCTTGGTACCGGGCTCTCGCGATGCGATGTTGGCGCCTTCGCGGGTCAGATGAGTCAACACGAGATAAGAGTTAATCATGTTGGTCGCCTCAATAACTCCGAATCCTAGAGCTAGGAGCATCGGCGCGATCAACGTGATCTCGACCAGGGTTTGACCGAGATTCGAACGTAGATATTTATTCGGCAAACGCATAATCGCCTCGCTGTCGATTACATGTACGGTTCGTTTTTCCAGGTTGTATTCGCGGTGAGGTTTAGCGGGGGCAAGAGGTATTTAAACATGCCAGTAAACCAGGTTCTCGAATATGTCGCGGTTAACGTTACGGTTTGCGACGGTCCACCCGCCGGTGCGGTACAACCACCGTTGCACGTCACCGTCATATGCGAAGCAACGTCTGTACATGAAATACCTGTCGCAACCAGGTTATTACAAAACCTATTTTCGACTGCTTGAAGACGAGCATTCGGATCAGTGTGGGTAAGATCCATCCCCTGGCCGGTGATCATGTAACGACCGGCTTCTGATAAGGCGTGCTGCAACGTGATCCTTGTATAGAACATGTAGGAAAACTCCACGATGGACATGACCATCGTGTAGAGAAATAAAAAGCCAAACGTGAACTCCACCGCGCTTTGGCCGCATTGGTGACACAATCGCCCAAGCTGGTGCAAAAATAGACTCGTTGTCCGTTCCGCGCATTCTCTCTGCATAAATGCAACCTTCTACCCACCCACGTAAAGCAACGCTGAGACCATGAAATATGAGATTCTCAAATTTGAAATCACGAAGCGCTATCGCGCTCCGGCCGTATTGGGTGTCACGATTTGTCGTTTCCTTGTCGAAAAAATCCCGACGCCTTGAGATCTGCCTGACAGATTCGTCGAACAGCGTTGCACAAATTTATACCCAGGATGCCTGGTGGTGCGCCCATCAATGGCACTCCCGCCGCGTCTCTCAAGATTCTGCGCCACGTGCGGGGTAACTCTCATATGGCGGCACTCTTTGACGAAATCGCGTGTATCAAATCCTTTGTCTCCCCCTACGGTCAGCGGTTGGGTCCCTCAATCTGCTCCAGCATGATCAGCGCCGCATCACGCTCGGCCGTGCCGTTGGCCTGGAAGACTTCCGCATCCACAATCAGCCCGTTACGATTCTCCACCAACAGATTCCCGCTGTAACTCAACTTCGACTCCTTGCCCGCGC
>DATBEY010000040.1:0-7211 GCA_036558765.1 Binatia bacterium
CCCAAGCCCGGTGTGTCGACGAATATAATTCCCTGGCGCAACCGGGGGGAGGGAATCTCAGCGACAACTCGTTCGACATGTTTGCAATTCGCCGGATTGTGCTCTTCGGTTACGAATTCGGCGAGTTTGTCGATTTCCAACCGCTCGGGATTTCTATCAGTATAGCAAATCTTCAAGCGAGCCGTTTCTCCGAAGACCAGCCGAGTGGGCACCGAAGTGATGGGATTCACTCCGACAGGCAGGACTTCGGTTTGTACGATCGAATTCAACAGCGAAGATTTGCCGGAACTGACGCGCCCGAAAACCGCAATTTCGAAATTGGGTGACTCCAAGCGCTCAATGATCATTGAGAGCATCGGACGATCTTCGACCAAGCCATGATCGGCGATGATCTGCTGCAAGTGCCTGACGATGCCGATATCATTTCCGACCTGCTGGAGGCGGCCAAGCCGAGCTTCGAAATCCTGTGCCAATCCCTGCGCCAGGTAAATGTCGAGCTTCTGGACCGCGGCGCTCATTTCATCGACCAAGCCGTTTATCTCGCGAGCCTTGGATTCAGACAGGTCTCCGTAACCGCGCATCTTTCCCGGCCGGCAATCTTCAAAAGCGATTTTCACGAATGCCAAGGTGGTTCGAATGGAATGAATAGATTCGATCTGCGGCGCCGGTAGTGTCACGCCTTGCGACTCGAGCGATTTGACGAGCTGAACACGAATTTTCGCCAAGTAGTCCTCAATGACCCTGATCTGACCAGGAGGCAGCTCATTTTTGTATTCTCGAAACGGGGATTTTGATTTCGAAGCGAAAAGGACAGACTCGATATCGCTGAAGAGCTTGTCAGCGTAGCGCGCGCTCGTGAGTAGATGGAGCGCCTGAGCGGAGTTGAGACCAGGTTCTAACGCGTCATTCGCCATACGATGCACCTTCCAGCAGTGTAATCCGGTAGGAGTCATCTTCCCCGAGGGGCAGTTAATGGCGAACTCCAACGCCGCTTTTATTATGGATGAGCACGAAATCCAGTCAAGGGTCGTCGGTTAGGCCTCGGCGGGACGTTGACATCTCTCTGCCATAGAGTAGAGTTGATTGAGGTGATGGGGTTCACCGTCATTTAAACCATTGCGGCATATAGCCGTGATTGATGACCCCTACTGGCTTCGCGCGGTAGGGGTTTGTTTTTTTGGAGCTAAAGCCTCAGGCCGCCCGGTCTGAGGCTTTTTTACTTAAGAGCGCTACAATCGTGCTTTACTGGAATTAAGAATATGCGTCGGCCAACAACAACGCCAAAGGGCACTATCAGGCTGATGAAGATCTTTCGCCAATCAAACGGGGCAGAAGTCTGGAAATCCCACGTCCTCGGACACATCAAGCAGCCGCAGTGCTGGATTTGCGAGCAGTCGATCTCCGCGATCGATCGAGATTTTTTCTGGTTCACAAGCGAGCAATACTACGAGCCCAAGGTCGTCGACAATTTACGCCTGGCGCATGGCTTCTGCCCGACCCATACGCGTCATTTCTTGCAGACCGGGGCGAAGTCGGTGATTACCGCGGTTTTTTCTTACCTCGCCTGGTATTTAATCGAACAGCTCAATAGCGCTCGCGGCGCGTTGGCACGGAACGACCCTAAAGCGGAGCCTCGGCAGCTTTGCTCCAAAGCCGCTGAAATTTTGCGGCCTAGGGTCAATTGCCCGATGTGCACGACCCTCCAAAATGGCGAACACGTGAATGTCTACGCGCTGAAGCACGCGTTAGCGCTTCCCGAAGTGAGAGAGGCTTATGAGAAATCGGCCGGGCTTTGTCTGCCGCATTTTACCGAGCTCGGCTCTTGCAGCGAGTGGGAAAGGTTGGACTGGCTCGCGGTCGACATGCAGCGCCGTTTGGAGGCGAAAGTGTTGTCCGACCGATCAACCGCGGTAGTGATTGAGCAAGCCGCTGGTTTAGACCGCGAAGTTATCCTTAGGCGCCGTGAGTTGCGAAAACAAACCACCGAGCTTTCGACCAGGCATGCTCATGCCGATTCTTGTATCCACGTCGATGGCAGCGAATTTTCCGCTTCGCCGACGATGGAACAGCTTACCGCATCCCTGCGGATGCCGGGCTGTCCGGTTTGCAATGCTTGCGAACGGGGAGTGCGGCAATATCTCGAGTGGCTTGCGGCGCAAATGGAAGCGCAGCCCCGCGTCACAGACGGGTGGGAATCCACTTACAATGTTTGTCCTGCGCACCTCTGGCGGTTGTATAGCGCCGGCCATGATCACGCTGCGCTTTGGATCGGCAGGCATACGATTCACGAGTGGCTTACTAGGCTAAGCCGGTTGACGACCGCGCTCGACTTCAAGCCGTCGGCCGCGCGATGGCGGCGTCTGAGTCAGGCATTGTTGATTTGGAGCGGCGCGAAAGATTTCGAGCTCGGGGCGGATTTCGATCCTCGTATGTCGCGGCGCAGCAAGGTGGCTGCTGTTCTCCAATCTCCTCGGGAGAGGCTCGATTCCTTGCGCGCCATAGCCTTCCGCCCCGATGAATGCCAAGCCTGCCGTCACATTCGCACAATTACGCGTCAGCAGCTCGATCTAATCCTCAGAGGTCTGGAAGATTCGATCGGCAGAAAAGCGTACCGCGAATCGTTCGGCCTTTGCCTTAGACACTGTGTGCAGGCCGCGCGTATCGCCGAGGTGCCGCAAGCTCTGGACGAACTGTTATCGACACAAATCGCGCGGCTACGAATACTCGAATGGGAACTCGAGGAAGCTTTGCGAAAGTCGAGTTGGTCGGTTCGTTACGAGCCCAAAGGCCCTGAAACGGAAGCTTGGCGGCGGGCTGCGTATGAGTTTTGTGGGGTGTAATGGCCCTAGATGTTCTAATCGGCAGAGATAAAGAACGCCGCGCGCTCGATGATCTCATGCGGCAACGAAAAAATATTTTGATTCTGGGAGAAGAAGGGGTGGGTAAAACCGCGCTCCTCGAAGACGCACTAGCGAACAGCAAGATCAAGGATATCCTCTACTCACAACGTAGCACTGCATTAAAGGAAACTTTGGTGAATCTGTTGCGATCCGCTACAGACCGCAAAGATTTAACCCAGAAAAATATTCTGGCGCTAAAGAAAAACTGCTATCAGCTCCTGGCCGCTAAGCCGGAGTACGTGGTGCTCGATCACATCGCTCGGGTGGAGGCCAAATTTTATGCGTTTTTGACCTTTATCAAAGAGCAGAAATTTCCATTCGTTATCGCAACGCGGAAATCCGGTAAAAAACATCTGGGCCATCTCTGGATGGGCTTGTATGATTTCGCGGTTCTCGATGTGCAAAACCTCGATCAAGAAAACACCGATGCATTGGCCGATTATTATGCCGTCAGTTTTGATCTGCAACTCGGCGCTGACGCAACTTTCAAAAAGGATCTCTTCAAGCTCTCGCGGGGAAATCCGAAGATTATCAAAAATCTCTGTCGATTGGCGCGCGATCGGAAGTATCGATCCAAAGGCTACATCGACTTGAAGCTTGTGGATTTGGATCGACGCATCAACTTGTCGCTGGACGGGATTGAAGCCGATTCGTAAGTCCGACTTCCTCGATATCCGCTTGTTGCGGCGCGGCTTCGGTAGCTGCTAATATCTTCAGTAAATTTAGGCGATGGGGTTCGCCGGTTGAACTGTCTGCGCAGGCGGACTGATGACCCCTACTCGAAAAAAAAACGGGTAGGGGTCTTTTTTATGAGTAGGCGTTTATTTAGGAATCGGTGGTATCGAACTTATTTTGAACTGATGGACGCGTTCGCGGCGAATCGCTGTCCGTTATGTGTTGTGCTGTACGGATCAGAGCGCAAGCTGATCCATGATCTGGTTACCATCGCCGAACAAAACAAGGCTACAGTAGCCGTGGGCGCATTGTGCACGGTGCATAAAGTCAGGCTCGAAGAGATTGCCGTGGATAGGCCTGGTCTTTTGAAGATGCTTAAGATTGGGCTCCGAGGTTCCCTCTTGGCGCTCGGCCATCCGCGAAAAAATTCCAAAACGGAATGGCGCAAATGGTTTCAGCGCTTCGGTGCCGGCTGTCCGCTTTGCGGTGAGCTCTCTTCCCGGGAACGCACGCTCTGCCTGACCCTGATCCGATGCCTCAGCGATACAGAATTTTGGAAAGGCTTTTCCCGAGCTCGGCTTCTTTGCTCAGATCACCTGGAGAAATGTTTGTCCCTGGAACGGCAGGGGGTGGAATTCGAAAGACTGCTGAATGATCAAAGCGGGAAATTAAACGCGCTGCTCAACGAATTGGTGCGGTACGAAGCGACGGGAACCCAAGAAGAGTACAAAACCGCGGCTCTAAACTGGTTTGTCGATCGCGCCTGGCCGCCGCTCAATGGCGGTGAAGCCGATGCGGCGTCGACTCAGCCCGAGATTGCCTTGGACGAAACTCCTCAGGCAGCGGTTGAACTTGGCACCTCGGCATCGCCGGAGAGTGAGAAACTTTTGTTTGAGAACGAAAAGTTGCACCGGCAGGTTCGCGATTTGATGGATCGACTGAACGAATTGGAAAGCCGCGCGGCTTCGCTTCATTATCGCGTGGCTAAATTGAGCGACGACAACAAGAGATTGGAAATGGGCTACACGGGCGCAAATACGCAAGCGGACGGACTGAAACAGCTGGTGCGAGACTTGAGGCAAGAAATGGCGAACATAAAAAACGGCAGCACGGAAGCGAAGACAAAAACGTCAACGACAGGAGGAAGGGGAGAGAAGCATGGCAGCGAAAATTAAGAATGTTAACGCCCGTGAAGTGCTCGATTCCCGAGGCTTCCCTACGGTGCAAGCGGATGTGATGTTGGATAGTGGCTCGGTGGGGCGAGCCACCGCGCCGGCGGGCGCGTCCACGGGCAAGCGCGAGGCCTCGGAGCTCCGCGACGGCGACCCCAAACGTTATTCCGGCAAGGGTGTGCTGCAGGCGGTGCATAATGTTCAGACGGAGATTGCCCGCGCGCTGGCGGGACAGGACCCGACGCAGCAGGAAAAAATCGATCGGACTTTGATCGACCTCGACGGCACCGGTAACAAGGGCCGATTGGGCGCCAATGCGATCGTCGCAGTATCGATGGCAACGGCCCGTGCGGGCGCTTTGGCAGCCGGTGTACCGCTTTACAAATACTTGGGCGGAAACGAGGCAACTCTGCTGCCGTTGCCCATGATGAATGTGATCAATGGCGGGCGGCATGCGGACAGAGCATTGGTCATGCAAGAATTCATGATCACGCCGATTGGCGCTTCGGCGATGAGCCAGGCGCTGCGCATGGCAAGCGAGACATTTCACCGCCTCAAAACGCTGTTGAATCAGCGCGGCTATCCGACGTCGGTCGGAGACGAAGGCGGCTTCGCGCCGAGTTTGAGCTCTCCCGAAAACGCGCTGGAATTGATCATCGAAGCGATCGAAACAGCGGGATACAAGCCGGGCCGGGACATTAGCATTGCCCTGGATCCAGCGGCCAGCGAGTTTTACAGCGAGGGCAAATACGAAGTGGACAAAAACGGCACTCAGAAGTCTTCGCAAGCAATGACGGCGCTCTATTCTCGCTGGATCAGGACCTACCCCATCGTGTCCATTGAAGACGGTCTTTCGGAGGATGACTGGTCGGGCTGGGAAATTCTGACCGAGAAATTAAGCGACAAGATTCAGATTGTCGGCGACGACATTTTCGTTACCGATCCCGAATTGATTCGCAAAGGTATCGAAAGGCGAATCGCAAACGCGGTGCTTATCAAAGTCAATCAGATCGGCACGGTCAGCGAAACTATCAAGGCGATTCAGACCGCGCGCGACGCCAATTATCGCGTCGTCATTTCGCACCGTTCGGGCGAGACCGAGGATACGTTTATTGCGGACCTGGCGGTGGCGGTGAACGCGGGGCAGATCAAAACGGGCTCGCTTTGTCGTTCCGAACGGATCGCCAAGTATAACCGGCTCCTGGAAATCGAAGAGGAGCTATCGACACGGGCGCAATTTCTAAATCCATTTGCCAAAGCGGGCGGATGAAAATCCGAGCGGCAAATGGGTGAGGTAATCCAACAGTCAGCAGAAGCCAAGCGGACCCCGGGACCCAGTCGCGAAAGCAGCCTCGGAGGGCTGCTGGAACGGATTCAAACGCTCTGTCAGGAGTCGGATGACGGCCTGCGAAGCTTGGCGCCGCGACTCGCCGAGTTGCAGGAAAGATTGGCTGAAGAGCGGTTTCATCTCGCCGTGCTCGGTCAGTTCAAACGCGGTAAAAGCACGCTTCTCAACGCGCTCGTTGGCGAACCGCTGTTACCTACCGGCGTCGTGCCGTTGACTTCCATTCCGACCTTTATGCGCGCCGGCGACAGCCGAGTCGTGCGGGTTTTGTTTCACGACGGGCGACGAGCGGAATTTCCCAATCTCAGCCTGAAACAAGCGAGCAGCATCCTCGCTCATCATGTGACCGAAAAAGAAAATCCGAGAAATCAGCTCGGGGTTGCCAATGTGGAGGTCGAATATCCTTCAAGGTTGTTGCAGGCCGGAGTCGTGTTGATCGACACACCGGGCATCGGCTCAACACTCCAGCACAACACGGAAGTGACCATGAGCTTTCTACCCCAATGTGACGCCGCGCTTTTCTTGGTTTCCGCCGATCCGCCGATCACCGAAGTCGAGCAGGAATTTCTCAAGGCCGTGCAAAAATGCGTGGCAAAACTCTGCTTTGTCATGAACAAGATCGATTATCTCAACGCAAGCGAGCTTGAGGACGCCATGGCATTTTTCACCAAGGCTCTCAAAGAAAGCGGCATAACTGACGGCGCGACAATTTTTCGAGTTTCAGCCAAGCAAGGCATCGATGCCCGCATGCATGAAAACGCGTCGTTGTGGCGCGAGAGCGGCGTGGAAGAGCTGCAGAGCTATTTGCTTGATTTTCTTTCACGTGAGAAGTCCTGCACATTGCAGTTAGCGATTGCTAGGAAAGCCGCTGACGTGGTGGCCGACGCCACGATGCATACTGAGCTTCAGCGCCGGTCCTTGGAGCTTGCGCACGACGAATTGGCAACGCGGATTCGGATCTTCGACGAGAAAGTGAAAGAGATTGAGAACGAAGCGATCAAGACCACCGACCTGCTCGCCGGCGACAAAAAACGCACGATGCAGTTCCTCGAGGATCTCGCGGAAAAATTGCGAGTCGAGGCGCGCGACTATCTCGGCGAACGGATCGCCGCGCTTTTC
>DATBEY010000041.1:0-17036 GCA_036558765.1 Binatia bacterium
GACAGTTTCATGGCGGATCTGTTCGCCTTTTTATCACCGCGGTGGCGCAGCGTAAACTCGTGCGCCGCGCTTCGGCTCGCGCCTTTACGGCTCGGAAAATCTTTGCTTGGCGATTTCGATATCTGCGATCGAGCCCACCAAGGTCAGGCGGTCGTTTGAGCAGAGCTTGGTATTGCCGTGGGGGACCAACAATTCACCATCGCGCCGGATGGCCAGCGCCAGGAGACCCCCGGGAAGATCAAGTTCTCGCAGCGGTTTGTCGATATCGTGCGGATTTGTGAGGATCACTTCGCAGACTTCTTTGTCATCGTCGGTGCGTGCGAACAAGGTATAAATCGCAGGCGTGCGTGCGAGTAAGGCCAACAGAGAGGGGCGGTCGAGAGCGGCGTTTATGGTCGATACGCCAATGGTCTCGAAGCGGCCCCGATGGCTCGGATCGCTTAACTGCGCGACAACGTGGGGAACTCCATAACTGTTTTTCGCCAGCTCACAAACCCGATAAGCCGACTCCGCGTCGTCGTATGTGCACACCAAGGCGCGCGCGGATTGGCAAAGCGTTCGGAGCGCCGCGCTGTCATGCTCAGCTGAACCCGACTGAGTATTGAAGCCCCGCCGCGCCGCTTGCGCGATCCGCTCGGGGTCAGTGTCGATAATGCAAACCGGTTCGAGGTGGGCTTTGAGTCGCCTGGCAACTTGCATTCCCAAGTCTTCAGCGCCGACCACCACAATGTTTTGCCGCCGGGTGCGCTGGCCGCCGGGAAGCAAACGAATGAATACCAATGGCGCGGTCGTAACGGTGGCGATGGCGACTAAGATGATCGCGGAATTCACCGACTCGCTGATCACACCGAGGCGGGTGCCGATGGCTGCGGCGGCGATGATCAGCGACAAGCGAGCCGAGAGCAATGAGCCGGCGGCCAGAGACTCTTTCAATGAAAAATTCGCCAAGAGCAGGAGCGCCGGAATCATCTTTACCAAAACTGCGCCGACAAATAGAAACGGAACCAAAAGCAAAGCGCCGGCAGACCCGAACAGGGCCGGCAGATTGAACCCAATACCCACCTGAATGAAAAAAATCGGAATGAAAAAGCCAAAACCGATCGCTTCGAGCTGATGTCCGAGCTCGGCGTCATCCGCGGTGCGAAGAAGGCCGATGATCGCGCCGGCCAAGAAGGCGCCGAGAATAATTTCCGAACCGAGTTCCTGGGAAAGCGCCACGAAGGCCAGCATGATAGCGAACGCGGCGCGTACTTTGATTTGCGCAGTGGCATGGCTCAGTTCCTCGATCGTGCGGCGCAGCGCTGCCGCTTTGTTGAAAATCGCGCCGAATCGGTAAATCAGAAAAAAAGCCACGAACAAAACTGCGATCAACAAGATTTCCGCGGTCAAGCCGCGCGAAACAATGGCGACCGCCAGCGTGATCAGGAGCATCGTGGCAAAATCGGCGAGCACCGCGCTCACCAGAATACATTGGCCGAGGCGCTGGCCAATGAGATTGGTTTCCTTCAGAACCGGCACGACCACGCCAAGCGATGTCGTCGACAAAATGAGTGCCATGATCCAACGATTGGTCGCCAGGCCGAAGCGCACCAGGAAGTAAGCGGCAACGGACGCCAAGCATAAAGTCAGAGCGAAGTGCGAAAGCGCTAGCCAAAGAACGCTCCGACCGCTGCGGCCAGGGGTTGGCGCCGCGGATCGCAAGCTGTTGAAATCGATTTCCATGCCGGAGAGAAACATCAGGAAGACGATGCCGAAGTTAGCGAAAATTCCGACGAGCAGATCATCGGGCGGTACAAACGAGAAACCGCTCCGTCCCACGATCATTCCGGCGACAATTTCTCCGACGACGATAGGGATTAAAAGGTGTTTAATGCGCGAGAGAAAAATCGGCACCGCAAACGCGATCAGCAGAACAATGAGCAATGGGGCGAAGGAGTGGGTGGCGTCCATGTGGCGGGCTCTAATCCATTTAGGTTGGGCGACGCGCCGTTTGCTACTCTATCGATGTGCTATTGGTACAGAGGCCTGTGTGCTCGTGCGGCCGCGCTTTTCAGAAGCTGGATTGCAGCTAGTCTACAAGCTTTATGGCAGACAAATAATGGCCTAGTGAAGCTGGGCACCGATTTGCAGCCCCGCCTCTTTGGCGAATTCCGCCGCGCTCATTTTGGCGCCTTCGCCGCGGATTCTTTTCACCACAAGACTGCCGCCGTTGAGCGCAATCGTGATTTCAGCCGTCCCGATGCCAGTGATTTGCCCCGGCGGCGCCTCGGTTGCGCCAGGTTGCAAACGAACATCGAAGATGCGCAGTTGTTTGCCGTCATAGGTCGCGTGTGCGCCGGGCTGCGGATCACAGCCCCGAATCAAGTTATGCACTTGCACGGCTGGCTTGGACCAATCGATTTTGGCATGTTCATCGCGGCAGGGCGGGTCGTAGCTCGCTTTGGATTCGTCCTGAGTCATCCGCGGCGGATTGCCTCTTTTGATCAAATCCACAGCTTCGCCAATCGCCTCGATGCCAAGGGGAAATATTTTATTGAAGTAAAGAGATCCGGTCGTATCTTCCGGATCGACCGGTACTTCTTTTTGCAGCAGAATCGGACCGGTATCGATGCCGCGATCGACCCAGAACAACGTCAGCCCGGTCACCGTTTCGCCTTTGATCACTGCCCAATTGATGGCGCTCGCGCCGCGGTATTTCGGCAACAAAGAAGGATGAAAACAGATGCTGCCGAGCCGAGGCGCATTAAAGACACGCTCGGGAACGATCTGCGAAACAAAAGCCAAAATCGCCAGATCTGCGTTGAGCGCGACAAACTCTTCACGAAGCTCGGGAGCCTTGAAGGACTTATGTTGGCGCACCGGGATGCCGAGAGTAATCGCTTTCTGCTTGACAGGGTCTGGTTTCCCGCTCGGCGGATCCGGCGGGCAATACACCGCCACGACTTCGTCGCCCTTATCAATAATTTTTTCCAAACTTTTTTCGGCGAAAGCCGCTTGGCCGATCAGAATGACGCGCATCCGGTTGTCCTTCTCTACTGAATTTGCACTGTCGTGGCTCGGTCGCTGATGACGTTCCAACGGTTTAAAAGTTCAAATCTTTGACCGCGGTTTGAACAAACTAAAACGGGCTTGAACCTTGTGAACTGGACTCAACTTACCCGATCACTTTATAGTCGCCGCCCTTATAGCTTTTGCACAGGTTCACGTATGTCGAAGAGCCCATTTTGATCCAATGCAAGGCTTCTCCGGCGAGCTCTTTCTTGACCTTTGCCGGCGCGCCGGCGGCCAGGACCCGCGGAGGAATTTTTGTGTGCGGCACGACGACGCTGCCGGCGGCGATCAATGCTTCCTCGCCGATTTCAACATTCTCCAGAAGCGTCACGTTCATGCCGATGATCGCGCCACGTTTGATCAGCGGGCCTTCCATGATGGCGCCGTGCCCAATGGTACAATCGTCTTCAATGATAGTGGGTGCTTCGCCGGAATGGAGCACGCAATTGTCCTGAATGCTGGTCCGAGCGCCGACCCTGATGGGATTTTGATTCTGGTCCGATCGGATCACCGCACCCCACCAGATGCTGGCTTCATCACCGATAATCACATCGCCGATGATCACCGCGGTGGGGGCGACAAATGCGCTCGGTGAGATACGCGGCGCGTGACCTTTATACTCGATAATCATTCGGCATCCTCCGTGTGTTTGAACCACGATATTTGACGTAACTCGCGAAATCAATAATGGTAAGCGGAGCGAGCCCTTACCCCATCCCTCTCGCAGCGGGGGAGGGTGGTTTGATTCGAGTTTTCACGTAAATCGGGAGCAGCAATGAAACATTCGGTACTAACCATGATGGCGTTTCTTACCTGCGGATTACTAGCGACGCCGGTGTTCGCGCAAAATCGGGAATCCATTTTGGCGGCGCTGACGAAACTTGCTCCGGCCGAGCGCGAGGCGCGTATTGTCGAGGGTGCCAAGAAAGAAAATGGGCTCGTCTGGTACTCGAGCACGACCGCGGAAGATGCTTTAGCGCTGATCAAAAAATTTCACGAGCATTATCCCAACATTCAAATCAATCACTTTCGTTCTTCGAGCGAAAAACTGCTCGAGAGGATTCTCGCGGAATCGCGAGCCCATGCCTTCAAGGCAGATATCGTCAGCCTGCCGGAGCTCGAACTCTCGATCATGATCAAACGGAAACTTTTGATCCGCTACGAGCCTCTGGAAAATGCAATCTATCCACCCGAGAGCAAAGATCCGCGCGGTTACTGGACGGGACTTTACACCTCGGCCTGGGTACCCGCGCATAATACCAAGCTGGTCGGCAAGGATGCTGCGCCGAAAAGCTACAAGGATCTCCTCAATGCGAAATGGAAGGGCGGCATTGCAATGGATAACGAGCCCTACAATTGGTACGTGGTGTCGCTGCGTTATTTGGAGAGCCGGGACGGAAGAGAAGCGGCGTTGGACTTCATGAAAAAACTCGCAGCGCAGCAGATTCAGTGGCGCAAAGGGCATTCGCTTATCGGACAGCTCATGTCGGCGGGCGAGTTTCCGCTCGCTGCGGAGCTTCAGGTGCACACCGTGGAGCGCGCCAAGGCGCAGGGCGCACCCATCGACTGGACAGTGTTGGACGGCGTGATTCCAATCTCGAAAGTTGGCGCCGCGATTACCAGCACGGGCGCGAATGTTTACAGTTCGGCGCTGTTTTATGACTTTCTGTTGTCACGGGCCGGCATGGAAACGATTCGGGCGAGCCGGCGTATTCCAACCCGGCCCGATGTGACTGCGCCTTATTTGAAACCCTACAAACTGTTGCCGTTCGATCCGCAAGTGATGGACGAGTTCGACAAATACGTTGCGCTGTTCAGAGACACTTTTAAGCCGGCCCAATGAACAAAGGCGGCGCAGCTTGCTGCCCCCCCTACGCTCCTCTTGCGGTTGAGAACCTGCCCTAGTGACAGTAACACCTGCACCCGATAATAGCGTCGCGATTCGCCGCCTCGTAGTGATCAATTCGATTATCGGCGTGACCACCGCGGGAATTTCCACACGCATCTTCATGATCTCGGCACCCACTCTTGCCGCAGCGCTCGACACCGACATGTTGGGCATCTCCTGGGCGCTGATCGTTTACCAAATGGCCGGGATCGGTTTGGGCGTGATCTGCGGCCGACTTGGAGATATTCACGGCCATCACAAGCTCTACGGCGCCGGGATGTCGGTGATGGCCCTGGCTTCGCTGCTTTGTGGTTTTTCACAAAACGTGGGGCAGCTCATTCTATTTCGTTTTTTACAGGGGATCGGCGGCGCGATGATTCAATCGTCGGGACGGACGCTCGCCTTTAGAGCGATGCCGGCCGGTTCCGAGGGAAAAGCTCAGGGACTGCTGGCGATGTCGCATCAGTTGGGATTTTTTGTTGGGCCGCCGATCGGCGGAATGATTATCGACTGGGTGCACTGGCGCGGCATCTTTTTTTTCTTGTTTATACCGAGTTTGGCGGGCGCAGCGATGTGCGTCTGGACGGGCTGGGTTGTGGCGGCACAGACAGCCGGCCGGCAGGCAATCGACTATCTGGGTGGAGCGTTGCTGTTCGGCTTGACGATTTTTGCAACTCTATTGCTCGATCAAAAAGTCGCCGAGGTGGTTGGCAGCGCCAATCGGCTGGCGTTGGGCGTTGTTCTGGTCATGGCGGTTGTGTTTTTCATCGGCCACGAAAAACGCCACTCGAGCCCGCTCATCAGTCTCTCGGTTTTTTCAGAAAAGATTTTTGGCTACGGCTCGGTGGGTCTTTTGATCTGCAATATCAACCAGGGGCTAAACACCTTCATTACGCCTTTTTACTTGCAAGAGGTATTACAGGTTTCGCCAAGTTTCATCGGAGCGATATTTCTGGTGCCATCGCTGTTGAGCATGGTGCTTTCACCGCTGAGCGGCGCGCTCACGGACCGAATCGGTTCACGCTGGCTGTTGATTAGTGGAGTGCTGGTGCTGATGGGAAGTTTCATCATCGGCGCCTATTTGCGCGTCGATTCGCATTGGAGCCTGCCGGCGCTTTTACTGGCATTGACCGGAATCGGTTCGGCTTTTTTCAATACGGCGTCGCAAGCCGCGATGATCCGCGCATTGCCGAAAGCTCACTGGGGCACTGCCATCGGAATCCTCAACGGTGTCTTCGGCTTTGGCCAGATGCTCGGAATCTCGCTCAGCGGCATTTTGCTAACGTTATCGTTCCGCTATTATACCGGCGACCCTCTGGCGACGCCCGATCCGGCAAAGGCGAGTTTGTTCGTTACCGCGATGAACCTGACTTACTGGTTTGCGTTGGCGATCGCTGTCGTTCCGCTGCTGACGTCGACCAAGTTCAAGGAGAAGATTTAAACATCTTCTTACTATTTGAGGCCGAACTGCTCTTCCGCCAGTGTGCAAATTTGCTGGCCGATGGCGAGGGAGGCGGTCGCACCGGGGGATGGCGCGTTGAGCACATGGATCGCGTTGCGGCTCTGTTCGATGACAAAATCGTCGATCAGCGCGCCGCTCGCCGAAACGGCTTGCGCGCGCACACCGGCGCCGCCCGGGATGAGGTCGCTCTCGCGGATCTCGGGGAGGAGCTTCTGCAGAGCACGGACAAACGCCGCCTTGCTGAGCGAGCGATAAAGCTCGCCAAATCCGGTCTGCCAGTATTTTCCGGTCATTCTCCAGAAGCCCGCAAATGAAATCGTCGACCAAAGGTCGCGCAAATTGATATCGGTGTGCCGATACCCCTCGCGCGCGTAGGCGAATACGGCATTGGGCCCGGCTTCGACACCGCCTCTGGCCATGCGGGTAAAATGAACGCCTAGGAACGGAAACGTCGGATCGGGCACCGGATAGATCAAGTTACGCACAAGAAATTGTCTTTCCGGGGCCAGTTTGTAGTATTCGCCGCGAAACGGAATGATGCGGTGCTCGGGCGCGGCGGCGCGCGTTCGGTCGCGAGACATCCGCGCAACCAAATCCGACTGCAAGCCGCAGCAATTGATGACGTGTTTGGTGCGATAATCGCCGCCGGTTGTTTGCAAAACAATTTCGGCGGGCCGATCGAGAATACCGACGACCTTTTGCGATAAACGTATATCGCCGCCGCCATCGCGCACTTTATCGGCATAAGTCCCGGCCACTTTTTTGTAGTCGATGATTCCGGTCTGAGGAACGTAAAGACCTTTGATGCCGATGGCGTGGGGTTCGAGCTCCTTCAGGCGCTCGGGCTCGATGATCTCCAGGCCTTCGAGGCCGTTCGCGAGCCCACGGCGATGCAGCTCGTCCAAGCGCGGCAATTCTTCCCGGCTGGTCGCGACGACGACCTTACCGCAAATTTCGTATGGAAGATTAGTCTCATCGCAAAATGCCATCAGTTCTTTGCGGCCAGCGACACAGGAGCGCGCTTTCAATGAACCGGGACGGTAGTACAATCCCGAATGAATGACGCCGCTATTGTTGCCGGTCTGATGGCGCGCGAGCTCGGCTTCCTTTTCAAGCAGGAGCAGTCGCAGGGCGGGATGCGCGCGACCGATTTTCAGAGCTGTGGCGAGCCCGATGATTCCGCCACCGACGATTGTCAGGTCGTACTGGGAGGCCATTGAATGAGCGGCTCGTTCGAATCCTTCAAGTCGTTCAAGCGGCTCGAACTAGATGTGGAGCAAGCGGCGGGAATTTTTCTCCGTAAAAGATCTAACGTGCTGCGGGTTGTTTTGCGCGTCAATCGCCAAGAAGCCCTTACTTAACGGACCGAGACCGCCGCAGTAATCCGAGCCGAACACAATATTGCGCTCACCCATTTTATGAATCAAGAAGGCGAGAGTCGGCGCGTCAGAGCTCGCGCAGTCGATGAAGAAATGATCGAGAAAAATGTCCGAGTATTTCTGTTCGCCTTGCGGGCCTTTGTGTTTCCAGAAAAAACGGTGCAATAACAGCGGCAAGCCGCCGCCGGAGCTCCGAATCACGATGCGCAGGTTTGGATAGCGGTCAAAAAGCCCGCTGGCAATCATCCGTAAACAACATTCAGCGACCTCGCCGTCCGAAAGGACGGCATAAGCAACGCCGGCGCCGCCATCTTCGAGACGCTTGAGGGACGGGCTTTGTGCGGTCCCGGCGCCATGCAAAAAAATCGGCAGATCGAGCTCGGCGATCTTGGCAAAAATAGGCTCCATTGCCGGTGTATCGACTAGCATCTCGCCGTCCACATGTGGATAGAGCAAAACGGCGCGAAAATTCTTCTGCGCGGTGCGCTCGAGCTCCGCGACCGATGCGTCGATGTTCTTGAGCGAAAGCGCGGTGATGCCGGCCAGCCGATCTTTATGCGGCGCAATCCGTTCCGCCAGGATATTGTTGGACTGGCGCACGACTTCCAGCGCCTGCTCGGGCGGCAATTGATCCGCGTAAACGCCGGCCCCTTGGCAGATCAGCTGTAGATCGAGGCCGACCTCGTCCATCTCTTTAATGCGTTTCGTTAAATCAGGAGAATCGTAAGCGTCGATGTGCGGCCGCTTCCCGGTAAGCTCACGAATTCGCTCGGCGATTTCGGGCGCGGTATGATGCGCATGCCAGTCAATCATCATTGCCATAGATCATCTCCTTTTTCGCAGATTACTTTTTCGCATACTGCGGGCGTAAATGCGAGTCAAGGTTGCCGGACGTGCCTCTCCCTCCCCACGATACCGCGGGTAGATTAGCCAGGCGCGCCGTTGGACCGCAACGAGTCGCGCAACTATTGCTTTTTCGGTGGGTCGAAATCCGCCTTGTTTTTCAAACGGCGGACCAGCTCTTCATAGGACTCGTGGGCGATCACGCGGCTGAATTGGGATCGGTAGTTGTTCACCAGGCTTATGTTCTCGGCGACCACGTCATAGACTTTCCACTCATTGCTGACCAAATGAGCTTTGTAATTGATCGAGTACTCTTCGCCCTTGCTCGTGAGAATCTTACTGTTCACGTCGGCAAAACTGCCATCGATGCGCTCGTTGGTATAGACGATTTTTTCATCGGTGTAGGACTCGATAATACCGGCATAGGCGTGTTCGAGGACTTGGGTAAACAGCCGCACGAATTCTTCCTGTTCCTGGGGTGTGCGCCGGCGCCAGTTCGCGCCCAGGGCGCGGCGCGCCATCTCGGTGAAGTCGAAGCGAGCGAACAATATCTGTCTGAGTTGATCGCGGCGTTCGCTCATCTTGACCGGCGGTTTGAGCTGGGGATCCTTCAGGACCACCAGCGCTTTTTCGACCGTGGCTTTGATTTGCTCCGTCGGCAATCCCGCGGCAGCGCTGCGCGAAACGGAGGACAGCACGGCCGTTAGCAGCAAAACGATAAAAATCTTCAGTATCCAGTTATTTTTGTGCAGCATCTTTTTTTTCACCTTTGGACGTCACGTCGCCGCCGACGATCTTCCCGATCAAATCTGGAATGTCTGGCGGTGACTCGGTTTCCCTGATTCTCCCTCCGGGTGGAATGGTTTTGTCCGACGCTCCGGGACTGATGAGCACAAATTTATCGCCGATCAGGCCGCGCGCGCGTACCGAGGCGATCACGTCATCCTGCAACTTAACTTGCTCGTTCAGCCTGAGAGTCAAACGGGCGCGATCGTCTTCCGACAGGCCAACAGAATCTACGCGACCGATCCTCACACCGGCGATTTCCACGGGATCTCCGATTTTGAGGCCGGCGACCGAGGGGAAATCCGCCGTCACAGTATAACCCGCTGCGCCAAAAACTTCGAGCTTTCCGAGCTTTATGGCAAGATAACCGAGGCAGGCGAGGCCCACCACGACGAACAAGCCGACAACCATTTCGCTGCGCGTATAATTCACGGATCGGACTCCTAAAGGACGCTGATCGGTCCTTGGGTTTCGCCATGCAAAAACTGTTTGACCATTGGATTTGTCGAGCTGGTGAATTCCTCGGTTGTGCCGGATTCGATGATGACGCCGTTGGCGAGCATGGCAACGCGATCGGAAAACTTGAACACCTCCGGGATATCGTGGCTGACAATCACACCGGTGAACTTGAACTTATCGTGCATCCGTCGAATCAGTTCATGAATGCTCTTTCCAAGCAGCGGGTCCAACCCAGTGGTCGGTTCGTCGAACAGCATAATTTCCGGTTGGGTTACGAGAGCGCGCGCGAGTCCGGCGCGTTTTTTCATGCCGCCGCTGACTTCCGCAGGAAACTTGTAGCCCATTCCGTCGAGGCCCACTTGCGCCAGGCTGTCGTTGGCTTTCTGTTCGATGTCTTTTTCCTTGAGCTTGGTTTTCTCGCGTAACGGAAATGCGACGTTATCATAGATGGTCATCGAATCGAGCAGTGCGGCGCTTTGAAAGAGCATGCCGAATTTTCGCCGGACGTCGTTCAACGCGCTTTGGCCGAGCTTGGTGATATCGCGGCCGTCGACCAGAACACCGCCGCGATCGGGAAGTAGCAGCGCGTTCAGGTGTTTTAGCAGAACGGTCTTCCCGGATCCGCTGCCGCCGATGATCGTGGTAATCTTTCCGGTTTCAAATTCGACGTTGATTCCCCTGAGTACCTCTTGACGGCCGAAGGTCTTGTGCAGATCGACGACGCGAATCATGATTACAACATGACCGACGTCATAACGTAATTCCAAACTAGAATCATTACGAAGCAAAGCACGACGGATTCGGTGGTGGCTTGGCCGACCCCGCTTGCCATGGGCGGCGCGTTAAAACCTTTGTAACAGCAAATCCAAGTGATGATGAGGCCAAAGCTCACGGATTTCAAAAAGCCGCTAAAAACATCCTTGAACACCACGCTCTGCTCCATCCCCGCGAAGTAACTCCCCGAGCTGACGCCAAGCAGCTCGACCCCGACCAGGTAAGCACCGTAAATCGCCACCACGTCGAAAATCGCGGTCAACAACGGCATAGAAATCAACCCGGCAATAATACGCGGTGATATCAGATACTGGATCGGATTGATGGCCATCGAATAGAGCGCATCGATTTGCTCGGTGACTTTCATGCTGCCGATTTCCGCGGCCATGGCGGAGCCGGTTCTGCCGGTTACCATGAAGGCGGAGAGCACCGGGCCAAGCTCGCGCAGGATGCCAAGCGCAACCGCTGAACCGAGAAAATTTTCGGCGTTGAATTTTCTCAAGCTGTAATAGCCTTGCAGACCCATCACCATGCCGGTAAACACTCCTGAAAGGATGACCACCGAAAGCGATTCGACGCCGATCGTGCGCAGATGGTGGACGATCAGGCGTAGTCGCGTCGGCGGCCGAAACGCCCAGGCGAACGCCGAGAGCAGAAACAAAAAAACTTTTCCCATTCCGGCCGTGCTCTGGATCGCGTAACGGCCGGTTTGGCCGATTAGGGAAAGCATAATTGCGAGAAATTCGTTGTGCTATTAGACTCAGGCTATTACAGAATAGTTCGCACGTTTTCAAGAATAACAATCAATCATCAACGATTTATTTTGCGATGGCAGCTGTGCTGCTGCCGGGCTGCCGCTGACCGTGAGCGGTTATGATTTTATCCGACGAGAGCTTGGATGCGTTTTTTGACGGGCGAATCAAGCTCTATCAGAGCCGCACGGGTTATCGCTTTTCACTGGATGCTTTGCTGCTGGTGTATTTTGTTACGGTAAAAACCGGCGCACGAATTGTCGATTTGGGAACTGGCAACGGCGTTATTCCGCTGGCGCTCGCCACGCTCTATCCATCGATCGAAGTCACCGGGATCGAATTGCAGCCGAGAATGGTCGAGCGCGCGCGCCGCAATATTACCCAGAACGAGCTTCAAAGCCGGATTAAAATTGTTCACGGCGACGTGCGAAATCCAAATCAGATCGCCGGCGGCGGAGATTTTGACGCCGCCGTCTGCAACCCGCCCTATCGAAAATCCACGAGCGGGCGGTTGAGCGTGAATCACGAACGGCAGATGGCGCGTCACGAAATCGCCGGTGCCTTGGAGGAGTTTGTTCGTGCCGCAGCGCTCCTGTTGCGCGCCAAAGGTTCACTGGCAATGGTTTATCCCGCCGTGCGCAGCGTGGATTTGTTAACCGCGATGCGCCACGCGGGTATCGAACCCAAGCGCTTGCGCATCGTGCATTCCTTTCGCGGCGTGAAAGCTTCACTGGTGCTGGTCGAAGCGATCAAAGGCGGGCGCAGCGGTCTCGGGGTGCTGCCGCCGCTCATCGTTTACCGAGCCGATAAAACCTACAGCGATGAAGTGGCAGCGATGATTGCCGGCCAACGAACGCCGCTGCGTCGCGCTCAAAGCGCCGAGGCATTGGAGAAGCGAATAACTTAGGTCTTGGCACGGCGACGAGCGAAGCTTTTGACGAGCTTTTGAAATGCCGCGCGGATTTCCGGATCCGCGATGGAGTGAAGGAACTCTTCATTGATCGGAACGGCTGGAACGTCGGCGGCTTCACTGCGCTTCTCCACGGAAGCATCGGTCGTGGGCTCTACTCTTCCGACCATGAAAAAAATGTTTTTGACGAGATCGCCGGGAAGCCGGTGATTGAGCTTCTCGGCAATCATCTCTTTCATGAACTGAAGCTCCTGCATCCAAACCGGACTCGATACTTTGACGAAGAGCGTGCCGTTGCGAATTTTTTCCGGCTGCGCATTGCGCGCAATCGCTGCGCCGACGACATCGCGCCAGATGGGCCAAACGCCATATTCATCGAGCCTTCTGGAGAGATCGAGCCGGCTCAGCGATTTGTCCAAAACCTCGCCAATGACGTCTATGGATGGCGGCTTTTTCGGCCCGGATGCCACGGCGCGACATTAGCAGAAGTAAAGCGTCGAAACCAGCCGCAAATTGACTGCTTCAAACCGTGCGCAAATTCTAAACTCGGCGAAAAATCAGGACAAAAATCGGCCAGAAAAATTTGTATTGACAAACTGAGCGTTTGTTTCTAAAAGTACAAAATCTAGTGTCCATCTAAACTCAAGCACACAATATATTGCGCGGAAGGAGAAGCGAAAATGGCTATTGGCACGTCGCAAGCGGCCGAGGTTGAGGCTTCCAGAGGTAATTCCGGAGCAAACACCGGGCTCAAAATACCCCGCTATTTTACCCGCCCGGGGACTCATCCTTATGACGAGATCGAGTGGGAGTTACGGAACGCGTCGATCACCAATGAAAAGGGCAAGGTGGTTTTTGAACAGGCCAATGTGGAGATCCCCAAATCGTGGTCGCTCATGGCGACCCAAGTGGTGGTCTCGAAGTATTTTCGCGGACCCCTTGGCACGCCGCAGCGGGAGCATAGTGTGCGTCAGATGATCAGCCGAGTGGTCGATACCATTACCGGGTGGGGTTGCAAGGATGGCTATTTCGCCAGCGACGACGACGCTCAGGCCTTCGCCGACGAGCTAACTCACATTCTGGTGCACCAAAAGGCCTGCTTTAACAGCCCAGTATGGTTCAACTGTGGGATCGAGGAAAAGCCCCAGTGCTCGGCTTGTTTTATTCTCGCGGTGGAAGACACCATGGATTCCATTCTCGATTGGTATCGGAAAGAAGGAGTCATCTTTAAAGGCGGCTCCGGTTCCGGTGTCAATCTGTCAAAGATTCGTTCATCGAAGGAACAGCTTGCCGGGGGCGGCACGGCATCGGGTCCGGTCTCTTTCATGAAAGCGGCGGACGCTTCGGCGGGTGTCATCAAGTCGGGCGGCAAGACTCGGCGCGCGGCAAAAATGGTCGTGCTGAACGTCGATCATCCGGACATCGAGGAATTTATCAAGTGCAAAGTGGAAGAGGAAAAGAAGGCGTGGGCGCTGATCGAGGCCGGCTACGATTCGAGCCTCGATGGGCCGGCGTATGGCAGCGTGTTCTTTCAAAATGCCAACAATTCAGTGCGGGTCACCGACGACTTCATGCGCGCCGTGCAAGAGGATCGAGAGTGGCAAACCAAGTATGTAAAAAACGATCAGCCCTGCAATACGTATAAAGCGCGCGATCTCTTGCGCATGATCGCCGAGAGCACCTATTTCTGCGGCGATCCCGGCATGCAATACGATACGACGATCAACGATTGGCACACCTGCTCGAATACCGGGCGAATCAACGCATCTAATCCGTGCTCGGAATACATGCATCTGGACAACTCGGCATGCAATCTGGCGTCGCTGAATTTGCTCAAGTACCTGCGCGAGGACGGCGTCTTCGATACGGAAGCTTTCCGGCGCGCAGTCGATATTGTGATCTTGGCGCAGGATATTTTGGTCGACAACTCGTCCTATCCGACCATTGAGATCACCGCGAACGCTCACGCCTTCCGCGAGCTCGGCCTCGGTTATGCGAATCTCGGGGCCCTGTTGATGTCGCTCGGTCTACCTTACGATTCGGATGCCGGACGGGCTTACGCCGCCGCCGTTACCTCGTTGATGTCGGGCGAGGGCTATTTGCAATCGAGCCGAGTCGCGGCGGCAACCGGCACGTTCGACGGCTACGCGCTCAACCGCCAACCGATGCTGCGCGTGCTCAACAAACACCGATCTCAGGCGTACAAGATCTCGACTGCGCTCGTGCCGCTCGATCTTTTGACCGCTGCCCGGGAAGCCTGGGATCAAACCTGCGGCGAAGCGGAGAAATATGGCGTCAAAAATTCTCAAATCTCGGTGCTGGCGCCAACGGGGACCATCGCATTTATGATGGATTGCGATACCACCGGTGTCGAGCCTGATATCGCCTTGATCAAATACAAAAAGCTGGTGGGCGGCGGGCTGTTGAAGATCGTCAACAACACGGTGCCGCGGGCGCTCAAGCGCCTGGGCTACGATATCAAACAGATTCAGGACATTGTCGAATACATCGAAGAGCATGAGACCATCGAAGGCGCGCCGCACCTCAAGGACGATGACCTGCCGGTCTTCGATTGCGCCTTCAAGCCGGTGAACGGCATGCGCTCGATCCAATACATGGGGCACGTGAAGATGATGGGCGCGGTGCAGCCGTTCATCTCGGGCGCGATCTCGAAAACCATCAACATGCCGACTGACGCGACCGTGGAAGACATCATGCATGCCTACATGGAATCATGGCGCCTGGGATTGAAAGCGGTGGCGATCTATCGCGACGGCTCCAAGCGCACGCAGCCGCTGAACACCGCAAAAGACAGCGACGAAAAAAAGGGCGCTGCAATAGAAAGCAAGGAAGCGCGGCCGTTCCGGCGCCGGCTATCCGATGAGCGCCCCTCGATCACACACAAGTTCGATATCGCCGGCCACGAAGGCTACATCACAGTGGGCAAATATGAAGATGGCCAGCCCGGCGAGATTTTTATTCGGATGTCGAAGGAAGGCTCAACGATTTCCGGATTGATGGATTCTTTCGCCACGGCGATTTCGATGGCGTTGCAGTATGGGGTGCCGCTGCAAGTGCTCGTCGACAAATTTACCCACACCCGGTTCGAGCCCTCAGGTTTTACCAAAAATCCGGATATTCCAATGGCCAAATCGATCATGGATTATATTTTCCGCTGGCTTGCCAGTAAGTTTCTCGACGGCGATGCGCAAAAGGATGCCGGCATCATTCAGCGCGATGGCGTCGAAGAACCGCAACAAAGAAAAGTGGTCTCGATCGCTGCTCATGCGCCGCGCGGCGGCGCGCCGGTGGCGACGATCAGCAGCGTCACGAGCCTGTACCAGCAAGATGCGCCGCCGTGCCCGGACTGCGGCGCGATCATGATCCGCAGCGGCGCATGCTATAAGTGCATGAACTGCGGCGCTGTGAGCGGCTGTTCATAAGCGGCGATACTCAAAGATGCGACAACGGGCTGGTGCAACCTACCAGCCCGTTGTAATTTGAGAGAATCGTTCCAAGCTGATCCTTGGTAAAACTTAGCGACCAATCCCGCAAAATAACATCCGTGCTCCGAGGAATTTGGCGAGCTTGTGTCAATCCCGAACACCGACGAAAAAAATTAGCCGAACCGGAAGAATATGCTGCAAGAAACAATTATTTTAATTTTGGCCGTGGCGGGAGCGCTGGCGGCCGCGGGCTGTTTATGGGCGTCCTGGAATGCGTACCGGGCGGCGCTGACTGCGCGGGAGGTGGCAAAACACGCTGAAAATATTGAGCGCCGCGGACTGTTGCGAGAATTGATGGTTACGGCCCATCGGGTGATTGCCGAATCATCGCAGATGGGACTGCTGGCGGAAGATTTAAAAGCCGAGTACCGGGTGCTGGCGTCCTTTTCCGGACAAACGGGCGGCTCCAGAGAAAGGCTGCTAATTCAACGGGCTGAATTGACGCAAAAGGAACTTTCCTCGTTGCGCGATGAAGCGCAAAACTTGGTCGAACAGCGAACCCGTCTTTTCAATGCTTCGGAGGAGGAGTTGACCCAAGCTCTGCTCAAGTTCGACGGCTTCCTCGTGCAGGTGCTGAGAATCAAAGACACCGTTGAAAGGGAGATCGCGGCCGTGGCGGGCGATAATCGATTGCATCGCGGCCGGCACCTCAAGGCTCTGAGTGTTTCCAGATAACTGCGGTGTGCGCAAACTCGGTAGCGCCCTCGATTATTTTTTTTCGAGATGGAGCACGCCCTTCTGCGTGTCGATGTCCATTCGAAAGTTGCTCAAAAAATTGAGCCCCAGTAACCCCGCGACTTCGGGATCGGGCACTGCGTCGTGAACTGCAGCCGGCAGGTTACGGATTTCCATGCCGCCTACCGCAATGGACTCTAAACTCGTTACCGGCGCTTGGATCAAGCCATTGGCGGTTTGGAAGGGAAGCGTCTTGGGATTGGCGCCGATGTCGATGGCGAGATCGCGCGCCAGAGCGTTGGAAATGAGGGTATAGCTCGCTCCGGTATCGACGACAAACTTTGCCGAGCGTTTGTTGTTCAGGGTCGCTTGAATGATGACCACCTGGCCGTGTCTCTCCATGGGAATGGAGGCGCGTCGCTGCGGTTCCTTTACCGGCTTCTCGGGAGGCCGCGGAGCTTCTTGTACCTGAGTCCGGCCCGCGGTGCCGCGCTGCTCCGGCGGAACGTTGTGGAGATTGTCGGTGATATGGAGGACGCCGCTTTCATCAA
>DATBEY010000042.1:0-3545 GCA_036558765.1 Binatia bacterium
AACCGCGCGCTATCAAGCCGCGCACTTCGTCGAGCAAGCCCGCGCGGATCATCTTCTCACTGCGCTGATGGATCAAATCGTAAAGCTCGGCGCGGTCGCGCAGCAAACCGATCTTGAGAACCTCAAACGGTTGCTCGTGAAATCGATGCTCATTTTGCCACGTGCTCAGCGGGCGGCCGGTGTTTTGATACACTTCCAAAGCGCGAATGACACGCTGGCGGTCGTTGGGATGGATCTTTGTATTGGCGCCAGGATCAACCGCAATCAGCCGCTCATATAAAGGTGCGAGCCCGTTCTCGGCGATTTCGCGCTCCAAGTTCGCGCGCAGTTGGGTATCCTGACCGGGCCCCGCGAATAGGCCGCCGGTCAGGGCCTTCAAATACAAGCCGGTCCCGCCGCAAACGAGGACTTGTGCGCCGCGCTCGTGAATGTCCTCAATTGTAGTGTTCGCCAGTTTACGATAAAGCGCTGCGTTGAAATCTTCATCGGGATTTATGACATCGATCAGATGGTGCCGCACTCGCTCGCGCTCGGCTTTCGACGGCTTACCGGTGCCGATATCGAGATATCGATAAATTTGCTGCGAGTCTGCATTGATGATTTCAGCATTGATCGTTTCGGCCAAAGCCAAAGCCAGCTCGGTTTTGCCGACCGCAGTGGGACCGAGGACGATAACGAGTTTCGGTTTCATCTACGATGCGGGATTGATTGAAAGACAAATCGCAGCGCCATCCGAAGTCCTGGATTCTCGCTTAAACCATCCGGAAATGACACAGTCAGAATTAGTGGCATCGATGCCCAGCGAATTTCCGATCCCGTTTTGGACTGACAGTTAGACGATTCGCTTGAACATTCGCTCGAGCTCTTCTCGACTGATCTCCATCAGCACCGGCCTGCCATGGGGGCATTGCGTCGCGAAATCGATTTGATCAAGCTCCCTGAGCAGCGCTCCGATTTCGTCGAATTCTAAAGCACGATTGGCGCGAATGACGCTATGACAGGCGATGGTCGCCAGTCGGTCTTCGAGATGCATCCGAAGTTTTGTCGAGGTATCCACGTCGGCGAGATCCGCGACCATCTGGCGCAACAGCTCAGTGTAGTCTCCCTCGGGCAGCAGCGCGGGCGCCTCGGTAATCGCGTACGCTCCAGCTCCGAAAGGCTCGAGCGTGAAGCCGAAGCTTTTAAGAGTTTCGAAATTGGCCTCGACCAGACTCATCTCGCCGACATTAAGCTCGACTGTCTGCGGAAGCAGAAGCACCTGCGTTGATACCTGTCCCGTTTCGAGCTGCCGGCGCAGTTTTTCAAACGCGACGCGTTCGTGCGCCGCATGCTGATCGATCAGCGCAAGGCCGTGTGCCGATGCGCACACGATATAGCAGCCGAGAATCTGCCCGAGGATTTGCAGCGAGGAAAAATAACCCTCATTTTGGTTCGTTCTGAACGGCATGCTGAAGCCGGCCGGCGTCGGACGGGCGAAGCTTCGCACGGTGACCGACGACCCCATTGGGTATGGTTGAGCCCCTTCGCTGACGCCCGTAAACCCCTCCGCCCGGGTGAAGCTTGCGCGCGCGGCAGGTTCTCTCGCTACTTGTCTTAATGCGTGGCGCACGCCGCTCGCCACTGCGGCGTGCACCTCCGATTGGCGGCAAAAACGCACCTCGTATTTGGCCGGATGGACGTTGATATCGACATCTTCGAAGGGCAGATCCAAAAACAGTACAACGGCCGGATATTGCCCTTTCATCAAAAGATTTTCGTATCCTTGGAGAACCGCATGGGTGAGTACTTTGTCGCGCACGTAGCGTCGGTTCACATAGGTGTAAAGATAGCGCGCGTTGGGAAAAGAGGCCGGTGCCGCGCTCAAAAAGCCGTGCACGGAAAGCTCGCTAAACGGTACGATGTCCTTGACCACCTCGCGCCCCAACACCTGCTGCAAACGATCGCGCGCCTGCCCGACGGCGGCATAATCCGCAATCGTACGGGCATCGTGCTCCAGGCGAAAATGAACCGTCGGATAAGCGAGCGCGATCCGATTGATGACATCGCAGATATGGCTCAATTCCGTCGCCGGCGATTTGAGGAACTTGCGACGCGCGGGCACGTTAAAAAAGATATCGCGGACGACGACCGTCGTTCCTGACGCTGCCGCAGTCGGGCGCAGCTCTTTCCTTCCCCCGCCCTCACAGCGGAGTAAATGGGCAGTTGCTGCGTCCTTCACGCGCGACGCGATTTCCATTCGTGATACCGAAGCGATGCTCGGCAGGGCTTCGCCGCGAAATCCCAAGGTGGCGATGCGAAACAAATCCGCTTCAACGGTCAACTTGCTTGTGGCATGGCGCTCGACGGCCATTTCAAGGTCTCCGGCGTCCATGCCTTCGCCGTTGTCAGCCACGCGAATCAGCGCCGTGCCGCTTTTTTCCACCGCCACGAAAATTTCGCTGGCGCCCGCATCCAGCGAATTCTCGATCAGTTCCTTCACCGCCGACGCGGGGCGCTCAACTACTTCCCCGGCCGCAATTCGGCTGGCAAGATCATCGGACAAAATCTGGATTTTCACCGTGATTCTCTGTGCCGTCCCCAAAGTTCATTGCATATTTCCAGCATCATTCCGAGCAAGTTTCGCAAGGGCGTGTGCCATACGCCCCTTCTGAGAATCCCAGCTGGAATTTTGTCCAGCGATACTAGAGGGCGACAATACTGAGTGGCCATCGTGAGGTCAAGGTAAACATTCTCATGTAGGGCGCACACCATTATTGTACGCACCTGAACATCAAGCGATCTCACCAACGAATCGCAAACAACTTTCCGAACAGCACTCCAAATCCGTAGCCGCTGCCTGATTAGTCGAAGCTTGAAGTCATAAAAAAAGGCAAGCCGACCAAGGGGGTGATCGACTTGCCTTTTGTAACAGCCAGTTTGTTTTTGTTTTACTTTTTACCGTTGCTGCCGAATAATTCTCCGCCCCATTTTTTCGCGGTGGCATCGAGCACTTCTTTGCTCGACTCCGCGACCGGCGGAAAATCCTTCATCCATTCGTACGGCCGAGTCGCATCGATAATCGCGCGCGAATTGAAACCCTTCTTCGTCGGATGGATGACCGGATCCAGTGGTCCGCTCCAGCAGCGCCGCAGGATATCGATATCCTGCTCGGGCTCGCAGCGGCTCGACATAGCCCAGATCACGTCGTCAGTGTTCGATGGATCGATATCGTCATCCACCACAACCACAAAACGGCCGAGATAAGCGCCGGCGTGACATTGGGAAGCAACTATCGCGGCTTGCTTGGCATGGCCGGGATAGCGCTGTTTGATCGACACGACCATCATCAGTCGGCTGCCGCCGGAAACCGTAAGCCAGACGCCTTTGACATCGGGTACGCCCGCCTTCTCCATCTCATCCCAGATCAAAGCGGAGCGTAAATACGAGCGATACCAACCCAACTCCGCAGGCGGTCTCCCCGGAGGCGAGCCAAGAATGATCGGATCGTTCCGGTGATAAAGCCGTTTCACTTCGACCCAAGGCTCGGCGCGTTCGGCGCTCGCGTA
>DATBEY010000043.1:0-5458 GCA_036558765.1 Binatia bacterium
ATCTTTAGCGAGCGGCGCTGGAAGGCGATCATTTTTTCCTGGAGGGCTCTTGGGATCGTGCCATCGGCGGACATGATTTTCAGCGCCGATTTATACACATCGGCGGCTTCGCCGTCGCTGATCTTCATGGCCGCGGCAAACTTCGGCACGACCTCTTTTTCATTGGTTTTCAGCCAAAGAAAACCTTTGAGCGTTCCCCGCAAAAAACGCTGCACGAGTTCCGGCCGCTGCGCCAAAGTTTTGTCCGCCACCACGACGCCGGCGGTGATGAATTCCAAATCGTCTCCATAAAAAAGCAACTCGTTAAAGCCGTTTTTCTTCGCGATCAAACGGTCCGATTGATTCAATACGGTGGCGTCCACGGCGCCCGAGAAAAGCGCCGCCAACCGACTCGGCGTCGGTTCGATGGCGCGCAGCACGACGTCACGTTGTGGGTCGATGCCATGCTTGGGTAAAAGCTCGCGCGTCATCTGATCGAGCGCCGCGCCGAAGCTCGACACGGCGATTTGTTTCCCGCCTTTGAGTTCCTGAAGCGTTTTGATGTTTTTGCCGGCATAAAGCCAGTTGAGCGGGCGCGTGTCGAACACCATGACGATTTTCAGCGGCAGACCGCGCAGCACCGCCCCTGCGCCCTGTCCGAGAATTTGGCTAAATTGAAAGCTGCCGCCGACCAATCCCTGTATGCCGGGCAGCATGCCAGCTTGAATGAGCAGAACGTCGAGGCCTTCTTCACGGTAAAAGCCTTTTTCTGTGGCGAAGCGATAAAGGAGCGCGTTGGGGCTGATACCGGCGGAGACATGGACGTTGACCTGATCCAAGGCGAATAGCGGCTGAGCAGAAAAGAAGGTGACGATAAAGATCGCTAGGTTCGACCATTTTATGGCGAATCGACGGCTCGGTCTGGGGTGAAGTAGCAGTGCGGGGTTAAAATCCATATTTTTCCTTAGCGCCAAGGGCGATGTTTAGAGCCGATCTCAATTCCGGCCGCGCGCTGACTTCGCGGAAAGCTTCGCTGACGGCCTCGTTGCGTAGAATATTCGTGACAGGAATCGCATTCGCGAGCGTTCCCTTCTTGATCATTTCACCAACGATTCTCTCGACAGCCGACGCTGCGACAGCGCCGTCAATCGGCAACGCCCAGCTCTCGACGCGGTCCGGGGAAGTGACGATGGCGACGGTGCCGCGCTCGTCCTCGTTATGGGTATGGGTCTTTCTAAGCCGGGCTTCGAGATCCCGCAGATATTCGAAATGGTTCACGTCGCGCATGAACCAGAAGGCGCGAATGATAGCGCGGAAGTAACCTTTAAGCTCCTCGGCGCGCTTTTCGATCATTTGTTTGGTGGCGACCGTGAGCTTGCCGGGTCGGCGAGGGAAAATTTTATTGGGATCGAGAATCATCGGGTAGCCCTCGCGTTCGAGCTGCTCGGAAAACGGCGGCTGCGAAGTGATGGCCTCGATTCGCCCCGAGCGCAGCATTTCCATGTGTGCCGGATTGTTGCGATAGCCGAAAACCGGATCGTAGACCCACTGAACATCTTTGAACGGATCAACGCCCGCCTGGCGCAAAGCGTCGTTGATAAAGACCTCGACCAGCCCTTCTTTTTCGCGCATGCCGATACGCCCGCCGCGCAGCTTACTCATATCCGTAACGTGCTTGGCCCCATACCATTTGAGAAATGGCGTGTAGCGCCAGCCGCCGACGATGTAAATTTCCGCGCCGCGGGCGCGTTGGTAAATCGCCGCTTCGACGTCCACGGCGGTCGCGATATCGACGCCGTGATTTTTTATCGCGAGTGCCAGTCCGTCGCGCTCCAGCGGGCCTGGAATCAGGCCGCGCGAGTCGTACTCGTACTCCTTCAATCCTTCTTCGCTGAAAAAACCTTGCTCCTGGGCAACGGCCATCGCGACCTGGTGGCCGACGTGATAATTGCTGTTGGCAATCAGAATAGGCTGGTCAAGTGTGCTCATGGCGACTCCATTCGCTTAAATATTCCATGTTATTTTCCGCGGCCTCAGCCCATCGAAAAATGAGCATTCCGGAACCGGCGCAGCTTCGGAAAAATTCCCGCGACAATCGCGAGCACAAAAAGAGTGGCGATTCCCCCCGTCAAAGCCGATCCCGGAGCGCCCAGCCAAGCAGCGACCAAGCCCGATTCGAACTGGCCAAGCTGCGGACCGCTACTGGTGAAAATACTGTTGATCGAGGACATCCGCCCGCGCAATTCGTCCGGGGTGCTGAGCTGGTTGATGGTCGATCGCAGGATCGAGCTGATCGTGTCGCCGGCTCCCGTTAACGTAAGCATCAGAACCGAAAACCAGAACACCTGCGAGCCTGAGAACAATACGGTCGAGATTCCATAGATGCCGATGCCGAAAAAGATCCATCGTCCATCGTGCCGAACGGGGCCAAACAGCGCCATACTCGCGGCTGCAATCAATGAGCCGACGGCGCGCGCGGCGTACAGGATTCCAAGTCCTTTCGGTCCGACGAACAAAATGTCGCGCGCATAGATCGGAAATAACCCGCGCACATTCCCGAAAAAGGTCGCGCTGAAGTCCAACACCATCAGCGGAAAAATGACTCCGTGCGACCAGACGAATTGCAAGCCTTCATGCAGCGACGCGAGCGAAATATTTTTCCAGCCTCCTCCCTGAGGGATCTTGGCGCGGAGTAAAATGAGTGCGGCCAGCATGAAGAGCCACGAGCAGGCATCGACGGAATAACAGGCTGCGGGCCCCCAGACCGCCAGTACCACGCCAGCAATGGAGGGTCCGGCGATGATCGGCACGTAGCGCTGTGTGCCTTGTAAGGCCAAGGCTTGTGCGAGCAAGGGCCGCGGTACGAGGTTCGGAATCATCGACTGACGCGACGGCTGTTCGAGGGATGTAAACAATGCCAAGAACACCGTCGCGATGTAGAGCATGTGCGGACTGGCTTTCCCGGCGAGAGTTAACCAGGCGAGCGTTGTGGAAACACAAAACAATCCCATTTGGGTGCACATCATCAATTTGCGACGGTCCACGGCGTCGGCCAGTAATCCGCCGACCAGCAGGAGGGCAATTTGCGGCAGCGCGCGCGCAACTCCCAGCAGACCGATCTGCAGCGGCGAGTTTGTGAGCTCATAGATTTGCCAGGCCATGGCAACGGTCGTGAATTGAGTCCCGATGCTCGATAGAAACGAACCCGTCCAGAAAACGCAAAAATCACGGTGGCGCAAAAGCGGGAAACGGCTGATGTCTTGGCTGATATTTCCGATCTGGTTCATCGAACTGTTTTTCCGCGCGCGCAAATCGTTCAGCGATGCGCGATTGCCGTGTCTTATCTCAAAGCCAACGGAACGACAAACCGAGCCGCGCCAATCACCGCAAATTTTCAGCTGGCGTCGGAAAAATCTGTGTGTTTCATCAAAGCTAGGGTATGATATTGCTATTCCACTGACCCGACTTCTTCAAAACCGGAGGTAACCCAAATGCGCAACGGAAAGATCCGTGTCGGCATTATGGGCTTGGGGCAGATCGGTCGGCACCTCTATCACCTGGCGCTGGAAAATGACGACATCGAGATCGTTGCCGTAGCCGATATTGGCAAGCCCGAAATCATCGAGTATCTCCTCAAAAGCGAAATTAAGGACGAGCTGCAGTGCCAGCTCAGAGACAATTATCTGGTGAACGATAAGTTTCGCACGCGCATGTTTCAGCACGCGCGGCCGGAGGAAGTTCCGTGGGATGTTATGAATATCGATTGCGTGGTGGATGCGACCGGGCGGTATCGGCGACGCAGCGACGTGGAAGGCCATCTGCGCGCCGGGGCGAAACGTGTGATTCTCACCTCGCTTCCAGCGGACCCGATCGACCGAATCGTCATCCCTGGAATCAATGAAAACCACGCAGAGCTCAGCGACCGGATCATTTCCGCGGGTTCGGCGACCACCAATGCGTTCGCGTTGTTGCTGCAGTCTTTGGATTTGGCGCTGGGGGTGGATTGCGCCTCGATGACGACGGTGCACGCCTATTCCAGCGATCAGTCGCTGCAGGATTACGCTCATGAAGATTTTCGGCGCAGCCGCTCCGCCGCCGAAAATATTATTCCCAACAAAAACGAGTCGGCGCATTGGGTCGAAACTGTTCTGCCCAAGTTTGCCGGAAAGTTGAGCGGCTATGCGCTGAACGTGCCCGTGCAGCGCGGCTCGTTGCTCGATGTCAATTGCGTGATGCACAGCGGCGGCATTACCATCGATCAAGTCAACGAGGCGATGCGTTGTGCCGCGGTTCGCAATCCGGAACTGATCGGTGTCAGCGATGATCCAATCGTATCTTCCGACGTGATCGGTTGCCGACAATCTTTGCTCTTCGACTCGCGCGCGACGATCAAAGCCGGCAAAAGAATTATCAAAGCGCTTGCCTGGTACGAGAGTTTGGGGCACGCCTGCCGCGTGCTCGAGGTCGTGCGGCGATATAGCAAGCTTGGTAGGACCGGAGGTGAGCGATGAGAGTTGCGATCAATGGTTTTGGACGGATCGGCCGGTCGGTATTTCGTATTTTGGACAAACGCGCGGATGCCGAGCTGGTCGCGATCAATGACGTTTTCGATCATGATGCGCTGCGCTATTTGCTTAACTACGACACGGTGATGGGGCGATTCGAGGGTGTCTTACGGCTCGAAGGCGACGAGCTTGTGACCTCCCACGGGCGCACACGCATGATACAAGAACGAGATCCGCTGAAACTGCCGTGGCGCGCTCTGGGGATCGACGTCGTGATCGAATCGACGGGCATATTCACCGCTCGAGAACAGCTCGAAAAGCATCTCCAAGCCGGCGCGAAACGCGTCATCTTGACCGTGCCGGCGAAGGACAAGATCGATTATACCGTCGTCATTGGCGTCAATGATGACGGTCTCAAGCCCGAGCACCGGATGATTTCCAACGCGAGCTGCACCACCAACTGCCTCGCGCCGATGGCCAAAGTGCTGCACGACTCGTTTGGGATCGTCGAAGGCATCATCAATACCGTGCATGCCTACACCAACGATCAGCGGCTTGCCGACGTGCCGCACTCGGATTGGCGGCGCAGCCGCGCCGCAGCGGAAAATATCATCCCGACCTCTACGGGAGCTGCAAAAGCGGTCGGAGAAGTATTGCCGCAGCTAAAGGGGAGACTGGACGGCATCGCCGCGCGCGTGCCGGTACCGGACGGCTCAGTGGTTGACTTGTTTGTCGAGCTGGAGAAGGCCGTCAGTCCGGACGAGATTCACGACGCCATCAAGTCGGCAGCGGAATCGGAACGAATGAAAGGCATTCTACAAATGATGCAGGCGCCCGTGGTCTCGTCGGACGTGATTGGCAACTCGCACTCATCGATTTTCGATCCCGCATTCACCAGCGTCACGGAAGGAAAATATCTCAAATGCCTGAGCTGGTATGATAACGAATGGGGTTATTCCAATCGGGTTTGCGAT
>DATBEY010000044.1:0-4431 GCA_036558765.1 Binatia bacterium
GCTTCGTTGGTTGCGCCGACCGTGATGATGTTGGGATCTTCAGTGATGAGTTTTTGCGCGTCATGGATCTGATCGTCAGGAAGATAGGCGACGAAGTTGATGCCCGATTCTTTGAGCGCGTCGTGAACGATCTGAGCATAGGCTTGTTTCATGAATTTTTCTCTTCCGCCGAGTGGCTTTTCCATAGCTCCCGGCCGTGAGGCTTGTCAACAAAAACTTGACAGCACCGCACCACTTGGTATATCGCGGTTTTTAAATAACGAAATTCTATTTCGCATAGTGAAATGAATAATTCGGTCGCGAAAGCCATCCAACTGCTCGAAGAGCTGAGCCAGGCGAGACAACCGGTCGCGCTCAAAGATCTGGCGCGCACGAGCGGTTTGAACAAAGCTACCGCCTACCGAATGTTGAACGCGCTTTGCCAGAAAGGTTTGGCGCAGAAAGCCGATTCGCGGGGAGTGTATGCTCTCGGTCCCAAGCTGCTAATGTTGGCCGAGGAGTATCGTCGTAATTTTACGATGCGCGATCGGGTGCTGCCTTATTTGGAGAAGTTGGTGCGCGCCACCGGCGAAACTGCGATTTATTGTGAGAGATACCAACAGGACGGCTGCGTTACGATCGAGAGACGTGAAAGTCCGCATCAAACCCGTACGGTCATCGAAACGGGCGTGCCGCGGCCACTCTATGCGGGCTCATCGGCGCTGGCGATTCTCGCGCTGCTACCGGAGGACGAGATTCTCTCCGTGCTTAGGAAACGGCCGCTCGAAAAGTTCACGCCGTACACGCCGGTCTCGGTCAACCAGATTTTGAAAAAACTCGAAGAGGTCCGGCGCGATGGTTATGCGGTGAGCGTTCAAGAAAGATATTCATTCACTGCCGGCATTGCTGCTCCCTGCGTATTGGGACACAACGTGTTCGGCAGCATCGCGGTGATCGGCCCCACAGAGCGGATCAAGGCAACCGGTGTCGAGAAAATCGGCAGAATCGTCCGAAGCATCGCGTTGGATTTATCTGCGGCTCATGGGGATAAACAAACCTTACGCGACAAAGGTTTGCTGCAACGACTGCGAGTGATGAGATAGATGGGCCGACTGGAAAATCGCATCGCCATCGTGACCGGTGCCGGACAGGGGATTGGTAGAGCCATTGCGTTAGGGATGGCTCGCCAGGGAGCGGCGCTGGTGATCGCGGATCTCGATGAGACAAATGCAGGTGCTGTCAAGCGAGAGATCGAACGTGTCGGCGGCAAAGCATCGGCACTTTATACGGATATATCCAATGAAGAGTCGGTGCGGGGTATGATCGACCACACGCTCAACGAACACGGCCACGTGGATATTCTCGTCAACAACGCCGGCATTTTTCCCACAAACTCGGTCGAAGAGATGGCAGAGGAGGAGTGGAATCGGGTCATTGGCACTAACCTGATCGGCACTTTTCTCTGCTCGAGAGCAGTGGTGCCGCATTTGCTCACGCAGCGTTCCGGACGAATCATCAGCCTGACATCCGGGCGCGCCTTTCAGGGAGCGAGGCATGGCGCTCATTATGCCGCGTCCAAGGCGGGGATCATTGGCTTTTCTAAATCACTCGCGCTCGAGCTCGCGCCCTACGGGATAACCGTCAACGTTATTTGCCCCGGCATCACCGATACCGCACAGCCGCGCGGACATCAGACCGAAGAGCAAATTTATGCTCAGGGAGAAAGAATCCCGTTGGGCCGCATTGGTCAGCCTGAAGACCTCGCCGGTCCGGCGGTTTTTTTGGCCAGCGATGCCGCCGGTTTCATAACCGGCCAGACGATTCTTGCCAACGGCGGCGGCATCATGTGGTGAACTATGAAAAAACCGTTCAAGCCGTTTAAACCGTTCAAATCGTTCAAGCCGACGGAATCGGATTAGGCGCGGGCTAAGGAGATATGGAAGCAAAAGTTGCTGTGGTTAACGGCGGAGCGGGCGGCATTGGGCGAGCGGTGGTGCGCCGTCTAGCGGGCGCTGGCTATGTGATTTTTATTCTCGACAAGAATCAGCAGGCTGGCCGCGAGATTTCGGATCAGTTACGTGACCAGGGCTGTCAGGCGGAATATCACGCTATGGATCTGACCGACGCTGCGCAAATCAAAAATGCATTTGCCGAGATTCTCAGCGCGAGCGGACGGATCGATCTGCTGGTGAATCTCGCAGGTGGGACTTTACATAAACATCCCATCCAGGAGTTTCCGCTCTCCGAATGGCGCGAAGTTATCGACGTTAATCTCAAGGCAACTTTTTTATGCTGCCAGGCGGTCTGCAGGCCGATGCGCGGGCGCAAGTCGGGAGTAATCATCAATACGTCATCGAATTTTGGCATCACTGGCGGCGCCGGCCGCACGGCCTATGCGGCTTCGAAGGCGGCTGTCATCGCGTTCACGAAATCACTGGCGACGGAAATGGCGCCGCATGGTGTGCGGGTCAATGCGATCGCTCCCGGACTCACAGCCACGGCGCGGGTGATGAGCAGATACGACGAGACAGACTGGCGGGAGCTGGGTCGATCGATTCCCATGGGTCGCGCCGCCCAGCCCAGCGATATCGCCGAGGCCGTGGGATTCTTGGCAAGCGATGAGAGCGGCTACATCACAGGTCAGACGATTCACGTGAACGGCGGCATGATTTTCAACTGAGGAGAAGACGCATCACAGAGGCACGGAGCACAGAGACCGGGAGTTTTTTGAACTCCGCGTACTCGGCGTCTCTGTGGTGAATTCTTTCGTTGTGGCTAATTCCAATTTCGGAGGGAGCAGTTATGGCTGAGGCGTATCGACTCTATGCGGGCACGCAGGCGGGAATGATCCTGTTTCGCGGCGTCGGCGACGTTTGGACTTCGATGGGAGGCTCGCGCGAGTTTGAGCCTTACTTCAAAGACAAAGTCGTCGATTCCGTGTACGGCTGCCGGCAAAATCCGGAAACCGTATTTGCCGGAGTCACGTTCGACGGCCTGTATCGCACGACAGATGCCGGACGCCACTGGCAGCGCGTGCTCGAAGGCGACATCCGATGGGTTACCGTCGATCCGACCGATGAGCGGGTGATTTATGCCGGCACCGAGCCGGTGCATCTCTATCGCAGCGAAGATGGTGGCGATACGTGGGAAGAGCTCAAGTCCCTTGTCGAGATGCCTGCGGAGGTTAAGTACAAGTGGTACTTTCCCCATCCGCCCCATCAGGGTCACATTCGCCACATCAACATCGATCCGGAAAATCCGAAAATGATCTATCTCTGCATCGAGCATGGCGGCGTGGTGCGCAGCTTCGATCGCGGACAGACCTGGGAAGATGTGAGCGAAGGATTCGAATACCCCGACATTCATATGCTCGTGCGTTCTCCAGGCAGCACGACGAGATACTTTGCCGCTACTTCGCGAGGATTTTTCATCGCCGACCCGCCGGAAAAAGGCTGGAGGCGCGCCGAAAGAGGCATGGAGAGCGATTACTTTCATGATGTGATCAACCTCCCCGGCGAGCGACCGGCGATGTTCCTAGCCGGCGGGCACGGATCGCCGCAGTACTGGGATCAACCGGGCGGTGTTCAGGGGCGAATTTATCGCAGCGAAGACGGCGGCCAGAGCTGGCGTCAAATCGGCGCGGGATTGCCGGCTAAGCACGCCGCGATGTGCTGGCAGCTGGCCTACAACCCCTACCACAAAGATTCTATTTTTGCTGCGTTTGGCGATGTGGCCCGCGGCCACACGGCGGGCCCTCCGGGGCAAGGGGCGATTTATGTGACCTACGACCGCGGTGATACTTGGGAAGAGGTTGCGCTCCAAAAGCGCGGCACCAAATGGCTGCAACCGCCGGCCATTCGCGTGTTGTGGGCCGCAGCAGAGGAATAGCAACAGGAATGGAGCAATGAAGTGTTTGGAGTAATGGAGTGATGGGATTTTCGAGACATCACTCCAACACTCCAGTACTCCAGCACTCCGAGTTCGAGGTGTGAAATGCGACGCTTCAACATAGTCGAGCCACGGTCGATTGAGGACGCCTGCAAGATTCTCGCAAAGGACGAGGAAGCCAAGCTGATCAGCGGCGGCACTGCGCTGTTGATTTTGATCAAGCATGGCATCTTGCTGCCCAAGACTTTAGTCAATCTGAAAAAAGCTCAAGACGCGAAAGAAATCACCTACGACCCCGCGAGTGGGCTCAGGATCGGCGGCTTGGCAAGTATTTACGATGTCGAGAGCGCGTCCGCGGTGCGTCAGCATTATCCGCTGCTGGCAAAAGCTTGTCACGTAGTGGCGAACATCCGCATTCGCAACATGGCAACCATCGGCGGAAACCTGGCGCATGCCGATTCGCAATCCGATCCCCCCGCCGCTCTGGTCGCCTTGGACGCGAGCGTGGAGCTGACCAAACACGATGGAGTGCGAGTCGTTAAGCTCACGGATTTTTTGCTCGGC
>DATBEY010000045.1:0-4580 GCA_036558765.1 Binatia bacterium
ACGGCGTCCTGGAGAAAGTCTTGGTCCCGTGAGAGTCCATCGAAGGCTTTGCGCAGAATCGCGATGGATTCGGTCGGTACTTTCGGCGGCATCAAGACCATGCGCGTCATATTCGTGCTCGACATGTTTGCCGCTTTCAACGCTTCGTACTTGATCCCCGATGGCAGCTTGCCGAAAATTTCTTTGTAATAAAAAGTGAAGGGTTGAAGCTCCGGAACATCGCGGCTCGCCAAAATTTCGCCGCTCGGCGCCACTAGATCCGTATAATAGATGGGCGTCACCATGCCGGTTTTAACCATCTGCGGCTCGACTTGGGAGCGGTAGCTGGGCAGGGTTTCATCGTGATACTGGGCTTCGTTGCGCTGCACCGCGAGCCGCGCATCCGAGCTGTTGTTGTAGCCGGTCACGTAATCGTACTTGAGCCCGAGCAGATCGAAAGAGAGTCGGAAACGTACATCCTTCGAGCTGCTGACACCGAGCCCAGCGGCACGAAATTTCTGGGCTTTGACGAAATCCGAAGCTTTTTTGATTCCCGGCGGCACGTCGGTGCGGATGTATGAAACCGTAACTCCATGCACGCCGGTGATAAACCCGAACTTGCCGATATCGACCCGTAGCGCGGGGTCTTTGATCTGATGCTGAAAAAGACTTCCGGTAAAATAAGCCGCGGTAAAGCCGTCCGGCTTGGCGACTTCGCCGATGTAGTTGACCGCCGTAAGGCCGCCACCGCCGCCCATATTTTGCACAGTAATGGTCGGGGCACCAGGAATATGCCGCGAAAGGTGCCTGGCGAAAATACGCGATTCAATATCGGTTGGGCCGCCGGCGCCGAAGTTAATTACAATGTTGAGGCTCTTGCCTTGATAGAAAGGCGGCTTTTCCGCTGCCGCTGCATTCACTGCAGCACTCAGCACAGACGCGATTGCTGTAATTAGCCAATAAGCTCGGCGATGCGTTGGCCTCATTCTCTTCCTCCCACTCGATAAGCGACGGTAAGAATGCGCAATGAGTTTTGTCGCGGTTGTCGTGAAATATTGTCTAACGCGCTTGCTTGCCGATGTTCATACTCCATCCGCGCAGCATTTGTCCAATGCAGCTCCTGATGAAATGACTTCAGCAAAATTGGGCGACCGGTTCCTACCGTACCGCTGACAAAAAATTTAGGACTGTTTGTTATTCGCGATGCCGTGACGCGCGACGGGTCGATAGGAGGTTATTCACAGGCCGAAGATTTGGCGGAATTCCCGGGCATGATCGTCGAGATGGAGATAAACTTCTTTGGGTACGGCTTTCAATTTGAGTTTACTTTGATCCATTTTAGGCGCGAGCGGTTCGATGTCGGTGCGCGCTGGAATTCGGCGCATGCCGCGCACCATCTGCTGGCCTTTTTTCGAGGTCGCGAAATCGATCAGGAGCTTGGCGCTGTTCGGATGCGTTGCCTTAGCGCCTAAGCCGATGCCGTTGACGGTGACGACAATTGGATCGAAAGTCTCGATCCAATCCACTGGTGCGCCTTCGTTTTTCATGCGCTCGATGCGGAAATTGTACGCCCAGGCGAGCGGTACTTCACCGGCGCCAAGCAATTGCGCGGTAAGACCATGACCGCGGCGCCAGAGCGGGTTCTGAGTGGAAAGGCGTTTCATATACTGCACAGTTTTTTCCTTGCCCCAAACGGTCGCTAAAGTGCCGAACCAGTCATAGTCCGTGGAATCCATCAACATCTTGCCTTTCCACTTGGGGTCAAGCAGGTCCGGATAATTCCGCGGCGCGTCATTGGCGGGAAGCATTTTGGTGTTGTAGCAGAGCACCAGATTATTGACGTAGATTCCAGTCCAGTAGCCCTGTGGATCTTTGAACTCGCTCAAGAACACGTCTCGTTCGGGAGAGTTATACGGCGCGATTAACCGCCGATCTACCAACACACCCATTGCGCTCGTCGAGACGGCATCGAACAGCCATTGACCGGCGCGCGTTTCGCTCAAGATCCGATTCATCAGCTGTTCTTCTCCGGCGCGAACCAATTCGGCTTTGATGAAGGGGTATTCCTTTACGAAGGCATCGAGGAGCGGCTTCGATGTGTCGATCGCCATCGACGTATACCAGACCAGCTTACCTTCTTTCTTTGCGGCTTCGACGAGGCCGGGTTGCGATTGGGCGTGAAGGTTGGCGACGACGGACAAACAACAAAGAACGATTGGATTGAAAATATATAGAAATAGTCTCATTTAAGTCCTCCGAAGCCGGATGAGGATCGAAAATGAAGAATCGGGATAGAGGACCGAAAGCGCGATGTTCTACCCTCCATTTTCCGTTCTCAACCCAGCCGAGGCGCGTGGATAAAGCGCGTCGATCATCAAGCGTTTGTGATGACCGGGCGTGCCTAAGTACTGATAGAGCGTATGCGCAAGCACGCTGTGCGCCATCATGGGATGGCCATAGTCGGTGCCTGGGCCGGCCCACACCATGTGTGCATAGTTGGTCGATTGATAGTAACCGTCGCTTGCCACTGCCTTGGCTTCGTGAACGGCGGCGCGAGCCGGCATATTGCTGTCGATCCGCCACAGAGTTTCGTAAGTCGCCCACCGCGCCGCGTCGAGATGAATCGAGATCTCCACGCAGTGATCCTGGACCCGCTGGAACCGCCCGATCGGTTGGCCAAAGACAACCCGGGTGCGGGTGTACTCGCAGGTGAAGTCGAAGACCTCCTGCGCGGCACCGACCTGATAAGCGCACAGAATCGGCAATGCTTTGTCGAGCGCGGTTTCCAGAGTCGCCCAACATGCGCCGCTCGTGCCCAGCAGATTTTCAGCCGCGACTCGAACATTATCGAAGCGAACTTCAGCAACGGAAACGAGAAAGCCGACGTGCGGTGTGATCGTGACGCCAGGGGTTTTCGCATCGACGACAAGGAAAACAACTTTGTCCTCTTCCGAGCGCGCCGCGCACAGAAAGTGGGTTGCCGCCTGAGCGTCGAAGACAAAGCGTTTAGAGCCCGTCATCAAATACCCGCCCGGAGTTTTCGCGAGACGAGCTTCGACCGCTTCGGGGCCCCAATAAGCCGCCTTATCGGTGACTGCCGGCACGATGATCGCTTCGCCTTTGCAGAGTTGCGGCAACAACGATTTCTTTTGCTCTTCCGTGGCGCCCTCCAGGATCATTTGCGCGGCGAAAATTCCCGACGTAAAGAGCGGTCCGGGTACGGGCCCATGTCCCAATTCTTCGAACACGACCGCGCAGTCCGTGGCGCCGAGCTCCGACCCGCCGAACTGTTCCGGCAACATCATGCCGAGCCAGCCAAGCTCGGCAGCTTTCTTGACCAACTGTGGCTGAAAAGTTTGTTTGTTCTTGTACCACTGCGTCATCTGGTGCGCCGGCACTTCGGCCTTGACGAAATCGGCGGCGACTTTTTTCAACATTTCTTGATCTTCAGTCAAACTTAAGTCCATGGGCTTCTCCTACGGCTTGAACGGGTTGAACTGCTGAAACGGCTAGAACGATCAGCAACATTCGTTCAAAATGTTCAAATCGTTCAAGTCGTTCAAACGGTTGAATCATTTGCATCTGCCTTAATCCGTCTCGGGCGCTTTCTCGGTGGTTGGCCGGCCGAGGCCCAGCCGGCGCGCAAAGATCAATCGATCGGTATCCAATGTGCCGCCGCCATGAAGCTGTCCCGGGCCGGTGCGCACGGCATATTCAAAATCCACCACTTCATGCACCGATAGATCTTGCACGAGCGCATCGGCGCCCATAATCGCTTGCAAGCGCTCGCCGTTACGGAGCCGCATCATGCGCTGGAAGTAGCGCTGTTGGGGGCCGCCGTACGGGTGCGGCTTCTTGGCAAAACGACGCCAGTAGATCAGCTGATTAAAGCGCCGGAGCGTATTCAAATCGATCATCATGTCTGCGACGAGATCGCGCACGCGTGGATCTTCCAACAGAGGCTTGCCGCCGATATGGGTATTGCGGCAGTACTCGACCACCCGCTCGACAAGCGGATCGGCCGCGATTCTGCCGTCGCCGCCGTGTTCCAGCTCCATGTGCGTGCTGGCAACTTTCCAGCCGTTGTTTTCGCCGCCGATCAAGTATTTTGCCGGGACCCGCACATTGTCGAAGAATACCGCGTTCTTGATCCCCATCATCAAGTACATGTGCTGAATCGTGATGCCGGGAAGAGTCGCCGGAATGTGCAGCCACGCGAGGTTTTCGTGGCGCTTGCCCTGGGGGTTTGTACAAACGAGAGTCCACAGATAGTCGGGCGGCAAATGATGGCCCACCATGACCTTTTGGCCGTTGACAATGTAGTCATCGCCGTCGCGGATCGCTTTGGTCTGGCAGTTCGCAATGTCGCTGCCGCCGTGCGGCTCCGTCAGGACTTGCCAAACACAGATTTGCGCCCGAGTGATGGGCGGCAGAAATTCAGCTTTTTGCTCTTCCGTTCCCCAGCGGATCAACACCGGAGCAACAATACGCGCCAGGGTGTAAAAGACATGCGAGAGATTCAGTCCATACTTAAACAACTCGGTTTCGAGCACCATCTGATGATCGATCGTCAGCTCGGCGCCGCCGTATTTCTTCGGATA
>DATBEY010000046.1:0-2974 GCA_036558765.1 Binatia bacterium
CATCCACAAAGGGGCGAATCGAATGACAGCATCAGCAAGGATTAGCGACACCACTTGGGATTTGGACGCGGATGTCCTCGTCATCGGCTCGGGAGCGGCTGGATTGCCCGCCGCCATTAAAGCGGTCGAGAGCGGGGCGTCGGTGATCGTTGTGGAAGCAAATTACGATGTCGGTGGGCACGCGATTCTAAGCGGCGGGCATATGGCTTTGGGCGGCGGTACAAGTGTTCAGAAAAAATACGGTGTCGTCGATTCGCCGGATACCGTTTTCTCCGATCTCACCGACTGGTCGATCGTTCAACCGAATGGTTCGCCGGACTATCGCTACAACGACCGGGCATTGATGCGAGCCTTTGCCGATCACTGCGCGCTGACATTCGAGTTTCTGCTGGAGCACGGTGTGCAATTCGCAGACAAGCCGCCGGATAACCATGGCGCATCGACGACGGGTAACTCGGCACCGCGGGAAAGCCATGCGGTTTGGCCGAAGGGCGCCGGATTTGAGAGTCCCAATGCCGCGCCGGGCACCGCTGTGATCCGGCCCTTGGAGGCCAGCGCGCGCGCGAAGGGCGTCCGCTTCCTGTTGAACTACAAGATGACGGAAATTCTTCGTGAGCCGTCGACGGACGGAAAAGTCGGCCGTGTGGTCGGCATCTCGGTGCGCTACACGCCGCGGATCATGCCGGGCAGCACGACGGCGCTCAAGAGTTTTCGCTCTGACGGTAATATTGATCGCGACGACCCGACGCTGAATTTACATGCCCAAAAAGCGGTGATTATCGCCACCGGAGGAAGTACCAGCCATCTCGAGTTTCGCCGTATGTTCGATCCGCGTTTGACGGCAGTCATCCAAGTGGGAGGCGAGCCGTATAGCTACCAGGATGCCAGTGGCGAGCTTGCCGGCATGGCGATTGGCGCATCGCTTTGGGGCCTGGCGAATCAGACCTTGGAAAACGGCGCAACCATGCGCACGCAACGGGCGCTCGCGACAAAATACAACTATACGACATGGAAGCTCGAAAGCCCGATTTTTCCGCTGGTCCGCGCGACCGGTTTCAATGTGAAGGATTGGCAGAATCTTATCTTGGTGAATCAGGTCGGCAAGCGGTTTTACGATGAAACCAAAGGCGATGTTCCCCACGGCAACAATGGCGGACAAATCACCCCCTATGCGCCCAATGATTATCGCAATGCGGAAAAGCTCGAATACAATCCCGCCAAGTATAATTTCACCCATGCCGCACTCGCGATGAACGAGTATTCGGTGGCTCCGGACTATTGTCCGGGACCCGTCTGGGCGATCTTCGATGCGGAAGGGGTGCAACGCGAAGGCTGGAAAGTGGTGGCGCCGTATGTCGATCCGGACGGTTATTTCTTTTCGGCAGATACTCTCGAAGGACTCGCCGCTGCGATCAAAAATGAATATCAGGCCAAACCCATGAAGGGCGCGACGTTGCGAGCGACGGTGGAGCGCTACAACTCAATGGTCGATCGCGCCGTCGATCTCGATTTCGGAAAGCCGTCGCCAAAATACAAAATTCAGACGCCGCCGTTCTATGCCGCCTGGGCGACGGTAGTGGTGCACGATACGCGTGCGGGATTGAGAATCAATGCCAAATGCCAGGTCATGGACATGAACGGCGAAGTGATTCCCGGCTTGTATTGCGCCGGTGAGTCCGCCGGTGGCTTCAATCAGCACGGTATGGGACGCTGCGCGACAGAGGGATATATTTCCGGGCTAAACGCCGCGGCAGAAGAGTCGTATCGATAAGTTTTATTCGGGACGGCGCCCCGGAACCTAGCCGCCCTTTCGGCTGATCTGTTTCAGTAATTTCTCCCAGCCTTCAAGTTCTTTTTCGTACTTTTCCGTTACGGTTCCGTGATCGGGTCGCCAACGTTTAAAGCCCAGATTCTTAGTCGCGCTGCCATACTCGTATTTCTCCAAAATCGATTGGCCTTCAGGTCCTAAAAGATAGTCGGCGAGAAGCAAGGCGGCATGCGGATGGGGAGGTTGCACCGCAATGGCAGCGCCACCGACGTTTGTTGGAACGATATCCATCGGCACCCAGTTAACGGGCGCGCCTTTGGCGATGGCGTTCAAGGTATGATTGCGAAAAATTGCCGGCGAAGCGAGCACTTCACCCGAAGCGATCAAATCGAGCAGCGCCGGAGGAATAATCGTGTGCAGCGCGATTTCCTGCACTTTGAGCTTCTGGACGAATTCCTTTCCTTTGGTTCTCAGCATCGCGCCGATGACTTTGTAGGCTGGATCGCTGACGGAAACGCCCATGCGCCCTTTGAGTGCCGGATGCAGCAGTCCTTCGTAATTTTTCGGTACGGCGTCTTTAGCAAGAAGTTTGGTATTGTAAGCAAAGCCGATGTATGACTCGCGCGCGATCGCCCAGAAATACAAGCCGCGCTCACCTTTCTCCTTAGCGTCTTCCGGATAAGATTTGAAATGTGGCGAATGATAGGGCCGCAGCAGAAAGGCGTCGCGCATGAACAGGAGATTGCCCTCGGTGGTTTCGACCGCGTCGACGATATATCTTCTGGCTTTGGATTCTTCCATCATGCGGGTTGTCATCTCGGAACCCGAGACCCGATAAGCTTCGACTTTTACACCCGGATATTTGGTTTCGAACGCTTTCACCATTCCTTTGTAGGAATCTCCCGCGAGAGATGTATACCAGGTGAGTTTGCCTTCGGTTTTTGCACCGGTGTACAGCAGCTGTTCACGATCCTTGCTGTCATAGGTCACGAGCTCGGCAATCGTGGTTGGCTTGGCGGTCTCAGCACTCAATGCCGGCGGCGCGACGAAGAACATTCCGAAAATCCAAAACCATATTAACATCGTTACCTCCTTCGGCTCTCTTAACGCGTTCGAGTATATCAGGCAAGCTGCGCTTTCATTGCAGAACCCCGAACCGCTCTCCAAATCAGACACGATCGGTGCCCGCAGAATTTCTTTTTTGAT
>DATBEY010000047.1:0-10293 GCA_036558765.1 Binatia bacterium
CGCACGCGCCCCAAGGGCGATTCCGATCCCGGATGGCAGCGCGTTTCCTGGGACGACGCTCTCGACGACATTGCGCGTCGCGTTTTAGAAATTTGCGAGCGCCACGGCGCCAAAGCCATTGCCTTGGCCAAAGGAACAAAGAGCGGCACTTCGGTCGATGATGCCGAACGCTGGCTCGGACGATTGCTTTACTCGATCGGCAGTCCCAACTGGATATCGACGACCCACGTTTGTAACTGGCACAAAGACACCGGCTTCAGCTACACGTTCGGCTCCAATTTGCCCACGCCCGATCTGGAGCATAGCAAAACTTTTTTGCTCTGGGGCCACAACCCGAGCTCGACGTCGCTGATTCTCGCGCACGATATTGTTCAAGCGCGCTCGCGCGGCATGAAAACCGTCGTTGTCGATCCGCGTCGCATCGGCATCGGCGCCCAAGCGGACATTCTGTTGCAGCCGCGCCCCGGAACGGATGGCGCTTTGGCGCTAGCCCTGATTCACTGTTTGATCGACGAGAGCTGGTATGACGTGGAATTCGTGCGGCGCTGGACAAACGGGATTCTGCTCCTGAACACGGCAACGGATCGATTGCTCACCGAAGCTGAAATATCCACCGGCGGCAGCGCGGATCGCTTTGTAGCATGGGATGAAACAACAGGGCAGCCAGCGATTTATGATGCCAAGAGCGGGCAGTACGAGCATGATGGTGTGGCGCCGAGTCTTTTCGGCGCGCGCGCGCTCGACGGAATCCACGGCAATAAAATCATCTGCAAGCCGGTTTTTGAACGTCTCGGCGAAATCGCCGCGCGCTTCGCGCCGGAGCGCTCGGAAAAAATCCACTGGGTGGCGGCGGAAAAAGTCTGGCAAACCGCCTTGTTCCTGGCGCACAACCGGCCGCTCAGCATGTACATGTGGAACGGCCTCGGCCAGCACACCAACGCGACGCAAACCAGCCGCGCCATCGCTTCGCTATACGCTTTGCTCGGCGACTTCGACCGGCCGGGCGGCAACGTGATTTTTCCCAAGGTGAAGGTGAACGAAGTCGACGGTAAGGAGTTTCTGCCGAACGAAACGGCTGCCGTGCGTATCGGTCGCGAGCGCAAGCCGCTTGGCCCGCCGGCGAAGCCCGGCAATTGCGCTGCCTACGACGTTTTCACGGCGATCCTCGAAGAAAAGCCCTATCCGGTGAAAGCACTGCTCAATTTTGGTTCGAATACGGTCATGTCCAATGCCGATTCATGCCACGGCCGCGAGGCGATGGAGAAACTGGAATTCGCCGTCGCGGCGGATCTGTTCATGACTCCGACGGCCGAGCTTTGTGATTACGTGCTTCCGGTGACCAGCTTTCTGGAAATGTCGAACATCACCACCGCGTTCGAACATCGCCAGCGCGGCAAGACTCACTTGCAATACCGCGCCGCTGTTGTCGAACCGCTGGCCGAGCGACGCTCGGACACATGGATTATTTTCGAGCTGGCCAAACGCCTGGGACTCGGCGACAAATTCTGGAACGGCGACATCGAGGCAGCTTACAACTACGAGCTTCAGCCAAGCGGCATCACGCTGGAACAGCTTAAAAACTCTCTCGGTGGCATTTCATTGCCCGCCCAAACTGTATACGAAAAACACGCAAAATCCCCCTTTCATCCCCCTTTGACAAAGGGGGACAGAGGGGGATTTTCTTCCAGCGAAAGCGACGAAAAGAAAGCTAACATCGCGCGCGGCTTTGCGACGCCGACGAAAAGAGTCGAGCTTTACTGCAAACCATTTGCCGATTACGGAATTGCCGCACTGCCTGAATACGTCGAACCAGCCATAAGCCCGATTAGCCGCCCGGATCTCGCCGCTCAATTCCCGCTGGTGCTGACGAACGCGAAATTTACCACCTATGTGCACAGCCAACAGCGCGCCCTGCCGAGCCTGCGCAAAGCCTCCCCTGAGCCGAGCGCGGACATTCATCCCGAAACTGCGCTACGCTACGGCGTCAAGAACAAGCAGTGGCTAATTGTCGAAAGCCCGCGCGGCGCAATCAGGGTCAAAGCGCGGGTGACCACGAATATTCTTCCTGGTGTAATCTGCTGCCAGCACGGCTGGTGGCAAGGCTGCAAAGAATTGGGGCTACCCGGCTATAATCCCTACGAGCCAACTGGCGCAAACCCCGCGACCCTCATCGGCACTGAGCTTGCCGACCCCGTCAGCGGCTCTCTGCCGCATCGTTCATATCTTTGCCGGGTGAAACCGGCGGAATAGAATTTTTCGAATCTAAATTCATTGACTTGAGATCCGCTGCCAACGCGACGACGATTTCTTGCAGCGCCTGATCCCAGCCTTTGACCAGCGCTTCGGGAGACCGTTCCTGCAAAGGAACGGATTTGAGATAGCGCCTTTGCGCAACAAGGCCCGAGCTGTTCGAATTGTCGTCGTACAAAAAAAACTCAAGCTCCAGCACCGCTGCGGGTTGACTTGGGTTGCGAAAATCACCGTAGAGCGCATTCACCGATCCTTCCAGGACATAATTCGGCTGTTGAGCATCTGCCGGCCCCAACACATACTTGAACTGGCGCGCGGCCGCGAGTGCCTTGCGTAGCTCCTCGCTGATCATCGTGTCGGGCGATGTGAGAAACTGATTGTAGAAATCCGATTCAAAGCCGGTATCCGAAGTCCGATAGACAAAACTTCTGTCGGCATAGCGGGGCGAAATTCGCATATTGCCTACCGACAAGATGAGATCACTCGCGGGCTCCGGCGAATTGGCGCTCCGCGGCAGTTCGATGACGAAGTAATGGCGTTCGGGAGAGCTGCGCTCGAGGCTCACACAACCGGAGCAGAAAAGAACAAACAGGGCGATGCCACCTGCAACTTGCTTCGAAAGATGTTTCATCGCTGCATCGATTTTGTCGGCGGCGGCGGCCCTCCGAAGAGTGTTTGCGCCGGATATTTTTTAGAATTTTCCGTAATCTCTTTCATGTTTTCGGAAACCGCGCGCAGATTATTCATGGTCTGCTCGATGTCACGCTGCTGGCCCGCGATCAAGCGATTCATTCGCTGGATGGTTTGGCGCAGCTCTGCGCTCGTTTGGGGCAGATCGCTGGCGACGGAATCCAAACGCTTGACCAGACGATTCAAACTGTCGGTTGCCTGTGGCAGATCGGCCAGCAATTGATCGACCGGCTTTTCCGCCCGCTCAATGATCTGGCGTGCGCGACCCGCGGTGGCCGAAGCATCCGCTATTGCTGTTTTGAGTTCGGGGTCGCTCACCAGCGTGCCGATTTGGCGGTTGGTTGCGCGCAGTTCATTCAGCAACGCACTCGCTTGAACGCCGATCTTGTCCAGATTTGCGCTATTTGCCAACTGCGTCATTGCCGTCAGCGACCTCTCGATGCTCGCGGTGATCTGCGGGACATTGATTTCTTCGATATTGCGTAGAATGCGCTCGACCGCATCGCTGAGTTGCGTGATTCGACTTCGCGTTGATGGGATGTACGGATAACGCGGCCGCCAATCGATTCGTAGCGGCGGGTTGCGCTCGGGATTGAGGTAGTCCGCTTCCAGGTAGGCAACTCCTGTCAATCCCTGCGCGGCCATGCGAATACGAAAGCCCCGATCGAGTTCTCGCTGCAGGGCGGGGCTCGACGGATCGTTGACCGGAAACTGAAGCATATTGGACGAAATCGACATGCGCACCAGCACATATTGCAGTCGGGTGCGATATTCGACGCTGGTGAGAGTGATATCTTCCACTCGACCCACCGGCACGCCGCGAAATTTCACCGGCGAGCCTACATCCAGGCCCTGCACGGACTCGTCGATATAAGTTTCGACAATGCTTTTTTTCTGAAACAGCGCTCCCGCCCCGAGCACGACCACTCCCAATACGCCCATCACGACGGCGGTGATCACAAAAATGCCGATCTTGAAATAACTGAATTTTTCCATGCTCAACGCGCGTTTGGCGTCGCGCTTGATGACTCGTGGTGATTCGAAGCTTGGCGGAGAAAGAATTGCTGGACGCGAGGATCCTTGCTGTGATCGCGAAGCTCCTGTGGTGTCCCCATCGCGATAATGCCCTTCTCTTGTTTATCTAACATAATGGCACGATCCGCAATCGTGTAGATGCTCGGCAGCTCATGGGTCACGACGACAAAAGTAATCTTCAAACTGTTTGAAAGGTTCAAAACGAGTTGGTCCAGATCCGCGGAAGTGACAGGATCCAAGCCCGCCGACAATTCGTCCATAAACATGATTTGCGGATCCAGCGCCATGGCGCGTGCGATCGCCCCGCGTTTCTGCATTCCGCCGCTGAGTTCGGCGGGCATCAAATCGGCGGCGTGGGCGAGACCGACCCTTTGGAGCCGCATCATCGCGATCAAGCGAATCGCCTCGGGCGGCAAATCGGTGAACTCTTCCAGCGGCAACGAAACGTTTTCCAGCAAGGTCATAGAGCCGAACAAAGCGCCGCTTTGGTAGAGCACGCCAAATTTGCGCAAAATCTTCATGCGTTCCTCGCCGGATACCGCGGCAATGTCTTCACCGTCAATCAAAATTCTCCCGCGAGCGGGTTTGTAAAGTCCGATCATGTGCTTCAAGAGAGTGCTCTTACCGCAGCCGGAGCCTCCTAAAATGGCAAAAACCTCGCCCGCGTAAATTTCCAAGTTAACCTTATCGAGCACCACATCGCCGTCGTACGCGGCGGTAAAATTTTCCACTTGGATGATCGGTTTTCCGCGCGGGGATTGCTCGGCCATCTACACTCCCAAGTAATAGTAAACCAGGGCGAAAATTCCGTCCGTGATCGTGATCAGAATAATCCCGCTCACCACGGCACTGGTGGTCGAGTGTCCCACCGCTGTGGCGCCGGTGCCGGTTTGTAGACCACGCAAGCAACCGATCGCAGCGACGAGAATGCCAAACACAAACGCCTTCACCAGTCCGCCCACCAACGAACCATAACTCACGGCGTATTGGACTTGGTGGTAATAAGTGATGAGCGGGAAGCCGAGCGAACGCATCACGACGAATCCACCGACCAAGCCCATTAAATCGGCGAACACCGTCAAAAGCGGTGTCATGAATACGGCGGCGATCACTCGCGTCACTATTAGAAACCGCACCGGATCGAGCCCCATGGTCTTGAGGGCATCGATCTCCTCGCGCACTTTCATCGTGCCCAGCTCTGCAGCGAAAGCTGATCCAGAGCGGCCGGCCAAGATAACCGCTGTCATCAAAGGGCCCAGCTCGCGCAGCATCGAGAGTCCGATCAAGTTCGCAATAAACAACTGGGCGCCAAATTGACGCAAAGGGATGGCCGCCTGAAACGCCATGATCAAACCCATGAGGAAGCTCACCAGGGCCACGATCGGCAGCGCATTGACACCCGCAGCTTCGGCAATGCTCAAGGCATCGCGCCAGCGCACACTGCTTGGATGGATAAGCGCGCGGAGCAAGCCGACGCTAAGTTCACCAATAAAATTGACGAGCGCTTGAATATCGCGCCAGATTTCGACCGTGTTGTGGCCGATCTCTTCGGCGATTCCTTCGCGCGGTGGTGTGCCTTTTGTCTCGCTTGGAAAATTTGACGCGCTGTCATTGAGCAGGTCGGCAAATTGAGCGCGCAGGCCCGTGATTTCGAGATTTTCGCCCTTGCGTCTTTGGAGCTCCCTGAGCTGAACCAGGAGCGCGATGCCGGCGCCGTCGCAATACTCTATTCCCGAGGCATCGACCACGACGTTGGTTACATCGGCCGCTTCGGCAGTGGCGACTGCGCGCCTCCAGATCGTGCCTGTCGTCTCGGCGTCGAGTCGCCCCGCAATGATCAATTTCAGTGTGCCGTCCCGCGGTCCTTCCGAGCGAAAATCGACAGCGCTGTGCGAAGCTGCAGCCATATAAAGAGAGCTTACAACCGTCATCTTAGCATGATCCCGGCTGCTTACGACCGCTCAACTTTCCGGAGGGTTGGATCTTCTGCGGCGGGCGCACCGCTACACTCAAGGATCCCGTAGCGATCGACCAGCGATCCGATCAACGATGCAAGTGCGCCGATGGACCGTTTGATCCTCCGCGGTCGGGCGATATAAAATCACTCCGTCGATTGCAAAAGGAGACTCCAATGACGCGCACGGGTTTAAGTCACATTGCTCTCAAAAGCCGCGATTTGAAAAAAACCGAAGAATTTTACGTCGGTGTGTTGGGCTGCAAAGTGGCCTTCCGTCATCCGCCAGACATGCTTTTCTTGACGACTCCCGGCAGCGGCGATCTATTGAATTTCGTGAAAAGCTCCGCACGTATTTCCGGGAGCCAAGGCCTCGAGCATATCGGGTTCAAAATGAGTACGGCAGAGCTCAAGAAGACGGAGAGAATACTGCAAACCCGCGGCGTACCCATCATCGAGCGGCGCGGCAAAAATGCCTTCTATTTCTTGGACCCGAATGGCTATCAGATCGAGTACTACTGCGACTGAGAGCTGTCACCGGATCGGCAAAATTATCAGGCAACAATCAATGATCCCGACCGGACACGAGCGACTCATATAGCGTGTCCTTCGATACGGCAGCGTAGTGCTGCCTACTCAGGAAATCGGGCTAAACCGATTCCCCGAGTAGCGCAACTCCCATGGTTGAGGCGGGATACCCGATGAAATCAAAAAAGCGCCAATTGATCCCGTGCAGGCTTGCGAAAGTGCTCGGTGGTGAGCTTCGGCCACCTTTTGTTGATGCCTGATCTTTTCTGTGCCAGCTGAAACAGCTCCGCCATTTGTTCGGCGAAAATGCCGCTGCCCCGCATCCGGGTGGTAAAGTTCGGATCATTGAGCTTGCCATCCCTAATGTCGCGCAAGCGATTGAGGACCTTGTTTTTCTTTTCGGGATAGTGTTGCTCGAGCCACTGTTCGAAGAGCGTTTTGACGGCAAACGGCAAACGCAGCGCGACATAGCCGCAAAATGTTGCACCTGCCGCGGCAGCAGCAGCGGCGATGGCCGGCGCTTCGGCGTCGGTGAGTCCCGGAATCATCGGTGCCTGCAGATAGCCCACGGGTATGCCAGCCGCCGCGAGTGCTTGGATCGCCGCAAGCCGGCGCGCCGGCCGCGACGCGCGCGGCTCGAGCAACGAAGATAAACGGTGATCGAGGCTGGTGAGCGAAAGTGTCACACCGACGCAATCGTACCGAGCGAGTTCCCTCAGGACATCGATATCGCGGGTGACCAGATAATTCTTCGTGATGATCACCACCGGATTACGAACTTCGAGCAGAACTTCCAAGCAGCGGCGGGTCAGCTGCTTTTGCTTTTCAACGGGCTGGTAACAGTCGGTGTTGCCGCTGAGTGCGATGAGCTGCGGCTTCCAGGATCGGCTTGATAGCTCTTTGCGTAAAAGCTCGGGCGCATCCTCTTTCACCATGATCTTGGTTTCGAAATCCAAACCCGACGAGAAACCGAGATATTCATGGGTCGGCCGAGCATAACAATAGACGCAGCCCTGCTCGCAGCCGCGGTAGGGATTGATGCTCGCGTCAAAGCCCACGTCAGGACTGTCGTTGTACGCGATGATCGTTTTCGAGAGGTCGGGAAAGAATTGCGTCAGCGGCGCGGAAATCTCGTCTTCGTTGTCCGGCGGCTCGAACACCCGCTCCGTGGATTCGAAGCGATTCTTTGGGTTGGTGCTCGAGCCGCGTCCGCGCAGGGGAGGCAGCGCCGTCATCGAGAGATCCGATCAACTCGCCGGAGTAGCGGGTTTTGCCGCCGCTGCGGCGGCCGCCAATTTTGCGTCGCGCGCGAGGTGGCGCGTCACTCGTTTCATCAACTTGACCTTGCGCCTGAGCCGCTTCACTTTCTGACGATCATCGTTGGAGCTTAAGAGTTCGGCCTTCTGTTTCTGTAACTCGCGGATATCCTGCTTGACCGCATGAATGGCATTGAGATCCTTATGCGTCTCATCGTACGGGATGCCCTGCGCCGCGGCGATCGCCTTGATCAACTCTTCTTTTTCGAGGGCGACCACATTGTTGAGCTCGGTTTGCTGCTTCGCCACGTCGCGCAACTTCGGCATGGGCAATTTTCTCAGTTCCTTTAAATCCATGTCCTGCCTCCTTTGACAATAGAACTTCTGCTAGCATATTTAACCGGTAAAGTGAAAATGGCAACGACACAGAAGTCTGCACTCAGAAGGGCTGAAGCTGCGGCGCGGCTCAAGAAAATTCTGCCACGCCTCGACAAAGCTCATCCTGACGCGAAGCTCGATCTCGATTACCAAAATCCTATAGAACTGCTCATCGCGTTGATTCTCGCCGCACAGGCGCGCGATGATTTGGTCAATCAAATCACAGCCAATCTCTTCAAGATCCACCGCAGCGCCGCCGATTACGCGACCACACCGCTGCCGGCCCTCGAAATGGAGATCGGCAAGATCAACTTCTACCGCACCAAAGCCAGAGCGATTCACAATTGCTGCCAGCAGTTAGTGGATCGGTTCGCCGGCAAGGTTCCCGACAATTTGGCCGATTTGCTCTCGCTGCCCGGGGTCGGACGAAAAACCGCAAATATCGTGCTCGGCAACGCTTACGGCCAACACACCATCGGTGTGGATACTCACGTCTCGCGTCTCTCGCAGCGGCTCGGATTTACGAAACTCATCGACCCGGACAAGATCGAAGCCGATTTGATGCAAATCGTCCCCGAGAAGCAGCGGGTGCGTTTTTGCCATCTGCTGCAGTATCACGGGCGGCGTGTGTGCTTGGCAAAAAAACCCAATTGTCCCGCCTGCACTATCCGTGAGCTCTGTCCGTTTCCACACAAAACGAAATCCCTTGTCGACACGACCGCGTCATCGCTCCGCCGCCGGTAAACAGACAGGCCATTCTGACTGAGCCCTGCTTTCTCTCCTTCGATCCGGTAAATCATCGACATTGTTTCTTGCCCGTAACCCCTGTACACTGTGAAAGTCACTCGACAACGTCGTCCATGCCCGAATCATTCGAAGCACCCGACCCCTCTCGTCTTTTCCTTGAAGCTCGCGGTTTACTCGAATTTCCACTTTTATTATTTCGCTTTCCAGAGCTTGTCTCGCAGCCCCGCGGAGAAGGCCGGCCCGTTTTGATTTTGCCCGGCTATGGCGCCGGTGATGGCTCCACTGCGATACTGAAGAGTTATCTTCAATTATTAGGGTATCGAGCGCGCGGTTGGGGCCTTGGGCGAAATACCGGTGCAGCCGCGGATTTGCTGCCGAGAATTTTGAAGCGGGTCTCCTCCATGGCGCGGCGCAGCAAACAACAAGTTCATCTCATCGGCTGGAGTTTCGGCGGTTATCTCGCGCGCGAACTCGCCCGCGAGCGCGCCGATCTGATCGGCCAGGTGATTACCCTAGGCACGCCCGTCATCGGCGGGCCGAAGTATACCGTGATGGCACGACGGTTTCACCGCCGCGGCATTGACATTGAAGCCATCGCCACCGAGGTCGAAATGCGCAATCGGATCACCTTCAGTACCCCGGTGATCGCTCTCTATTCGCGTCGCGATCGGGTGGTCGCTTGGCAGGCCTGCATTGATGCCAACGCGCAAAACGTCGAACACGTCGAAGTGCGCACCACCCACATCGGTTTCGGCTTTTCCCCGGAAGTTTACAAAATCATCGCCCAGCGATTAGCGGCAAATCGCGCGCCGGAACCCAGACCAGCTCAACGTGAGTTCTGGCGCGGGTGGGGCGCGACTCGGCAAGCCAAACGCTGATCGTTCCTCTCCCAACCCGGTTTCCTCCATGGACAGCGCTTTCGTTCTCTGGATTGTTGCGTGCATTCTTGTGTTAGCCGGCTTGGCGGGTCTTGTCTTACCGGCCATTCCGGGTGCGCCATTGATTTTCGCCGGATTGCTGCTCGGCGCATGGGCCGATCATTTCGTCTATGTCGGAGCATGGACCCTCGTCGTGCTTGCGGTTCTGACTCTGCTCACAATCGGGGTCGATTTCTGGGCGACAATGTTTGGCGCCAAGAAATTCGGCGCCTCCCGGCGTGCCGTAATCGGAGCCGTCATCGGTTCCATCGTCGGCCTGTTTTTGGGTGTTCCAGGCGTGCTCTTTGGACCCTTTATCGGCGCGGTGATCGGCGAGATCTCATCGCGAGGAAGCCTAGCAGAAGCGACGCGCGCAGGTTTTGGCGCGACTCTGGGCCTGATCTTAGGTGCCGCAATTAAGCTCGCCCTCGCTCTTTCCATGATCGGCATTTTTGTCGCGGTGCGATTTGTACACTGATCGGTCCGCGAGTATTGTCAGTCAGAAGTTCTTGACCGATTGACGGAGGAGTGCAAATGA
>DATBEY010000048.1:0-7977 GCA_036558765.1 Binatia bacterium
TTGGTGAACGAGGATGCCGCGTTCTTCAGCCACAAGGGTGTCGATCTGGAAGAGTTCAAGGCCGCCTTAAAAAAGGACTGGGAAACCCTGAGCTTCAAGCGCGGCGGCAGCACCATCACGATGCAACTTGCAAAAAATCTCTACTTGAATCCGTCCAAAAATCCTGTGCGTAAAATGAAGGAGATTGTCATTGCGTGGCAGCTCGAGCAGACATTATCCAAACGCCGAATCTTTGAAATTTATCTGAACATTGTTGAGTGGGGGCGAAATGTCTACGGTGCCGAAGCTGCAGCGCGATTCTATTTCGGAAAATCGGCGGCTGCCCTCGATCCCCTTGAGGCAGCCACCTTGGCCGCATTGCTGCCAAGTCCACGCGCCTCGAAAGAACGCAACGTATTAGCTCGGAGAAACCTGATTCTCGGCCGACTGGTAACCGTCGGCTACATCAGCAACGCAGAATATCAGCGTTCTAAAACAATCCCCCTTTTCCAGAAAGTCGAAGAAAGAGTTCCCGAGTTGCCCCGGAATGATTAAGCCGAATCGATCGACTTTTATTAAACTACCCCGGTTCGAAGCCGACCGATTTGTTGGAATTGATCGACTTTATTAGCTTTTCGCCATTCCGGCACACCGGCTGAGAGTTGATCCTGAGCAACATCGAAGTGCCGGCATGACAGCCTTTTTCGTCTTAACGCTGCGGATTTCCAGAAATCTCCGAGCTAGAGATAAAACATTTCTTCTCTGGAAACGTCTAATGGTTTAGGAGGACCCGGCGGCGGTGGCCGCCGAAGGAGCCAATAAAGAGATGGAAAATAACAAGATCCCTAAATTCGAAACCAGCCTGAGTGAACTCGTAGCGGCGGCAGGCAAGCTAGCGTTCGAATATTCCGAAAACGGCCAGGAAGCCTATCATCTGGCCCGCGTCGCACTCGTGGAGTTTATCAAGAAATCTGCGCATCCGGTCGATGTAGACAGCGACTTTGCAAATCAACCGTCGCCTTCCGATCGGCTTCATTAATCTTCCTGCTCAAATTCCAGGCAATGTCGGCACTGGGCCCATGGTTTTGGCCCAGTGCGTGGCGTAAATTCGTCAAGCGCAACCAAAGCGGCCGCTGCGCCATCTAAAGAACTGTGAACCGCGCCACGCGGATCTCCGCGCAACTCGCAATAATGGCAAACCGGATCTCTCAGCGAACAATCGGTGCGATCTCGATCGCCTTGTTCCTTGCTGCGTTGATTTTCTGGCCGGGGCTCGGCGACGCTATTTCACTGGGCAAACGCGCACCCGAATTCGCCGGGGAAACTTGGCTTAATAGCAAACCGCTTAGTCTCGCCGCCTTGAAGGACCGCGTCGTACTGGTTGAATTCTGGACTTATGGCTGAATCAATTGTCGAAATACGATCCCGCAGTTGCGGGACTGGCACGAAAAATACGAGCCGGCGGGTCTAACGATCATAGGCGTTCATTCGCCCGAATTTTTCTGGGAACGATCTTTCGCGCGCGTCAAGGAAGCCACGGCAAAGCTCGGCATCAAATATCCCGTGGTTCAAGACAACGGATTCGAGATTTGGAACCGTTACGGCGTGCGGGCATGGCCGACCATTGTGCTCATCGATAAAAGAGGCATAATCCGCTACAGTTACATAGGCGAAGGCGCCTATCAAAGAACTGAGTCTGTGATTCGCCAACTGCTCGTTGAGGAAAATTGAAGACGAGTTTCGCAGTCTAGATCGGAAGCTGTTGAAAGGTATTCAAGATGCTCATCAAAAAACCAGCGGATATCAAGTCATCGGAAATAACTTCGAAGGAGCTCTATTTGAGCCGTCGCAAGTTTATTGTCTCGACCGCCGCGGCAACCGTAACCGCGGGCGCGGCAATTTGGGGACTCGATACGATGCGACCTGCTGCGCGCGCCTACGCGGGCGAGAAACTGCCCAACGTCAAGAAAAGCTCCTACAGCACGGATGAAAAGCAAAATTCGTTCAAGGACATTACGACATACAACAATTTTTACGAGCTTGGTGTCGACAAAGGCGATCCCGCCGAGAACGCGAAGTATTTGACCCCTACGCGTCCTTGGACGGTGAGTATCGAGGGAGAGGTCAAGAAGCCTAAAACCTTAGATATCGATGCGCTGATGAAGCTGAGCCCGCTCGAAGAGCGGATTTATCGCCTGCGCTGCGTCGAAGCATGGTCGATGGTCATTCCCTGGGTCGGTTTTCCGCTGAGCGCATTGATCAAGCAAGCCGAGCCCACCGGTAATGCGAAGTTCATTCAGTTCGTCACCTTGTTGGACCCAAAGCGGCTGCCCGGCCAGAAGCCTGGGATTTTCGGCAATGTGCTCGACTGGCCGTACACTGAGGGTTTGCGCATGGACGAAGCCATGCATCCGTTAAGCATACTTTCGGTGGGACTCTACGGAGAAATTTTGCCTGCACAAAACGGCGCGCCGATCCGTGTGGTGGTGCCATGGAAATATGGCTTCAAGAGCATCAAATCCATCGTCAAAGTGCGCTTCGTTGAATCGCAACCGAAGACCGCGTGGAACACCATGCAGCCGCAGGAGTATGGCTTTTACTCCAACGTCAATCCCGAGGTCGATCATCCGCGCTGGAGTCAGGCGACGGAACGCCGCATTGGCGAGTTTTTGCGCCGAAAAACTTTGATGTTTAACGGCTACGGTGAGCAGGTCGCGAGCCTGTACAAGGGAATGGACCTGAAGAAATACTACTGAATTCAGGGGAAAGTAAAAATAACCTCATCCGATCGCCCAGCCTGAGAAGATATAATTTCGCTTTCAGACTTTTAGCCTTACTTTACCCTCTGCCAATGATTTCCCGCTTCAAACCGTTTATTTTTCTTCTCTGCCTCGTGCCATTTGCGCAGCTCGCATACAACGCCTATATCGGTGATCTCGGCGTCAATCCGATCGATTTCATTACTCGCTTCACCGGCTCATGGGCGTTGATTTTTCTGATCGGAACTCTGGCCGTCACACCGGCGCGACGACTCACCGGCTGGAACGATTTGATCAAGTTGCGCCGCATGTTCGGTCTCTTCGCCTTCTCTTACGCCCTGACCCACTTCGCCACTTATCTCGTGCTTGATCATTTTTTTGACTGGCAGGCGATCGGCAAAGATATTGTCAAGCGGCCCTATGTGACGGCTGGATTCACCGCTTTCGTAATCATGTTGCCGCTGGCGCTAACGTCGACCGCAGGCATGATCCGAAGATTGGGCAAACGGTGGCAAAAGCTACACCGTTTGATTTACGTTGCCGCTCTGGCCGGCGTGATTCATTTCTATTGGCTGGTGAAAGCCGATATTCGAAGGCCCGCGCAATACGGCTTCGTGTTGGCCCTTTTATTGATCTATCGAATTTTGGTGACCTGGCGCTCGGGTATCGCTAGGTCGTCTTCAAAACGCGCGGTGCGCCCGCCTGAAAGAGTCATACCGAAAAACGCGCCCCACCTGTTTCCGCCCCCCCGGCCGGGCGAGGATTGATTTAATTACTTATAAGTCTTCGCGTCACGTTGCCACAGCGCCTTTCTTGATTGCGAGCTTTTCCATCCGCGAGCGGAGCGTGCTCGGGTTGATGCCCAGAAGCTCGGCTGCGCCTTTTTTACCATGAATGACCCACTGGGTTTCTTGCAGCGCCCTGATGATGTGGCTGCGTTCGACGTTTTCCAGCGTCTCGATCGTTGATTCTTCTGCGCTCGCTTCAGCGCCCAACATCGATTCATCGATTTGCACGATCGCGCCTTTCGCCAGCACAACCGCTCTTTCGATGACATTTTGCAGCTCACGAATATTTCCCGGCCAACCGTATTGGACTAGACGTTCCATCGACTTTTGCGACAGACCGTGGATTTCTTTGCCCACGCTTTTGCTGAATTTTCCGAGGAAAAAATTCACCAAAAGCGGAATGTCTTCCCGACGCTCGCGCAGCGCCGGCACTTCGAGCGGAAATACGTTTAGCCGATAGAACAGATCCGAGCGAAAGGCCCCGCTCCGCACGACTTCCTGCAAATTGCGGTTGGTTGCAGCGATCACGCGCACATCAACCTTCATGGTCCGGCTGCTCCCCACCCGTTCGAACTCGCCTTCTTGAAGGATACGCAGCAGCTTTACCTGGGTATCGAGCGGCAATTCGGTGACCTCATCGAGAAAAATGGTTCCACCGTGTGCCAATTCGAATCGCCCGATACGTTGCTGTGTCGCTCCGGTGAAAGCGCCGCGCTCGTGCCCGAATAACTCACTTTCCACCAGACCCGACGGAATCGATCCGCAATTGACCTTGACCAGCGGCCGCGTTTTGCGCCGGCTTCGATCGTGCACCGCCCGCGCCAGCAGCTCTTTGCCGGTACCGGTTTCGCCGTGGATCAAAACCGTCGCGTCGGTGGGCGCCACTTGCTCGAGCTTTTTTAAGAGCGCGCGAATCGCCCGACTCTGCCCGATAATTTCTTCGAAGTTGTGCTCGGTTTTTATCTCTTCCTGGAGATAAACCGCCTCGGCTTCGAAACGCGCCTTCAGCGCCTCGGTTTCTTCGTGCGCTCTCAAGTTATCGACGGCGATCGCGATCTGGTTGGCGACTTCCATCAGGAAATCGGCGTCGCTTTCGGAATACTGCGAACGATTCAGACTGCCCAACGTAATCGCGCCGATGCTCAAGCCGCGCACCACCAGAGGCAAAGAACAGATCGAGCGAAAGCCATGGCCGTAAGCTCGTTCCTCGGAACCGGTCAAGCGTTCCACCTCGAGATCACGCCGGAGGACCGGGTTGCGCGTCACAAAAGCACGGCCGGCCGGGCTGTCGTCAAGTTTCAGGCGTCGACCAAGCGGCGTGTAATCGTCGCGCAGATACGGTCCCGCATAATTGGTGATATGAAGGCAATTTTCCTGTCGATCGTACAGAGCGAGCGCGATGCGGTCGAATGCCACCACCCGGCTCATCGCCTCGGCAATCGCACTCCACAGTTCATCACGGCTAAGTTTGCTCACGATGGCATTGTTGATTTCCAACAACATGCGTCGGCGCGCTTCACTATTTTTGAGCGATGCCTCGGTTCGACTGCGTTCCAACTCCGAGCCGGCGCGAGCGGCAAAAATACGCAGGATCGGCACTGCGTATTCCATATCCCCCATCGGCTTGTCATCGAGCACGACCAGATGCCCAAGGACATCGCCCGAAGTTGCGTGAATGGGAACTCCAAGATAACTTTGCGCGTTGAGGCGAGCCAAAGCGGATTCGTCGGGAAAAAGCGATTGCAATCGCTCGGGATAGCAGCAGACCTCGCCGCCGATGACTTTCTCGCAAGGCGTACCTCTGAGGAGAAACATCACATCTGCGCCGAAGTCATCGCCTTGCCAGTACGCCAAGGTCCGCACTTTGGTTTTTGTCGGATCGGTGCATTCCGCCACGAATGAGTAGCGCGCTTGGAGCGCGCCCGCCAGGTGTTGCACCAATGAGCGGAAAAAATCCTTCCCGGTTACAGCTGCCGTGCCCTCCGAAACCACCCGCAACATCTGCACGGCGCGGCGGCGATCGGTGATATCGCGCATCACGGCCAACAGTTGCGCGAGAGATCCGGTCGAGTCACGGATCGGGCTGACCATCACATCCCACCACTTGGGAATGCCGGATTGCGTGGCGCGAAATCCAGTGAAACGCCCCACGGCTCCGCGGCGGGCCGATTCGACAGCCTCGACCGCCAACGGAATATCTTTCTCAGCCCAAAAATCGATCCAGGAAGAACTGTTTAATTCCTTAGTGTCGCAAATCTCCAGCGCTTGCATGCCGCCCAGATTCATCGTGATGAGTCGGCCGTCGAGATCGAGAACCGCGATGCAGTCCGGACTCCACTCGATCAGTCTGGTTTCGACTTCCTGATTCTCGCGCAGCCTTTCTTTCTGCTCGCGATTGGTCGCAATCGCCGTGGCGAGCAAGTCTTCCGTCCGGCGCAACTCCAGGCGGTCTGAAATCGACCTGCTCAAGACCGCTATCTGGCTTATCTGCTGGGCTGAAAGCTGACGTGGTTGGCAATCACAAACCGCTAGGGCGCCGACAGCGTACCCCCCTGAAGCAATAGGAAAACCGGCATAGAAGCGGATGGCTGGTGGATTCAAAACGAGTGGATTTTTGCAAAACCGCTGATCCGCAACCGTATCGGAAACGATCAATGGCTCGCCGCTCGAAACGACGTGAACCCAAAATGAATCATCGGGAGAGGCTTCGCTGACATCGAAACCGATTTTGGCTTTGAAACGCTCCCCTGCTTCATCAATGAAGCTTAGCAGGGCGAGCGAACATCCCGAGATTTCCGCGGCAAGCGAGAGCAGCGTGTCGAAATCATGTTCCGGCCAGGTCTCCATGACTTTCACTTGCCTGAAAGCTCACGACGTTTCCGGCTGGCCAAGCGGATCGCTGAAATTCACGCGACCAGAATTATTCCGTTTTGCGGTATTTCGCAAGCATCGCGATATTTCGCGACGAAATACCGCGCTCAAGTCTCCCTGTGAATAATAAATAACGTAAAGACAACAACTTAACCGTATGGCACAACCGCTGCTCTAAGTTGTTAGCAAGGACAAACGAGGCATAGATGCTCAGAATAACCCAAACAGTCGAGAATGGCAGCGTAGTAAAGCTCCGCTTGGACGGCACGATAACGTCAGAATCCTTCGCGGAGATTGACCGCACGTGCGCTCACTACCGGTCAGAAATTAACCATTCAGTGGTTCTGGATATGGCGGGTGTAACTTTCATGCAGACGGAGCCGGCGCGGAAATTGGCGCAACTAAAACGACATCGTCTCCGGATCATCAATTGTTCCCCATTCATCGCCGCTTTGCTTGAGGCGGCGGCAACCACAGAATGAACTTCGTGCGTTCAATGTTCGGCAACAAAGAAGAGGAGATGAGTATGATGATGTTAGCATCAGAAACGTCAGTCGTGAGAACCGTATCGACGCGAATGCCACCGCCGCTTCCATCGCGAAAAATGCCGCGGCTGCATAGTACAGATCGCCTCGCCTCCGGCTCCGCCGCACGACCGGACCTGACGAACGTGATCGAACGGCTGAAATCCGGTGATGAGCAAGCGCTGGAAACGATCTTCAAGTTGTACTCCGTCAAACTCTATAATGTCGCGCTCCGGATCCTCGGTGAGCCGGCAGACACTGAGGAAGTGATTCAGGACGTCTTCTGGACCGTCTATCGGAAAGCAAAATCGTTTCAGGGCAACTCCCAATTTTCCACTTGGCTCTATCGTTTGACAGTCAACGCCGCGCTTGGAAAAATCCGCCGTAGGAAGAGCAGCAAAGAGGTCGACTACGAAGAATATCTGCCCAAGTTTCAGACGGACGGCCACCATGTGGTTCGCCCGGTTGTCGATTGGTCGGATAACCTCGATGAACAGTACAGTAAACATGAACTCCAGGAACTTCTCGGGAAAGCCCTGAACGAATTGAAGCCATTGGACAAGAGCGTGGTCGTGCTAAGCGACCTGGAAGGCTTGTCCGATAAAGAAATCGCCGTTACTTTGGGACTTTCGGTCTCGGCGGTGAAAACCCGTTTGCACCGCGCGCGCCTGTTCCTGCGCGGCAAAATGACTGTGCACCTGGGCTATTCACCGGCATAGCGAAGGACGACACCCCCGATGATAAAGAAAAAGAAATCCCGAGAAAAAAAAGTCGCCGATCGAACCTGCGAACAGATCAGCGCTCTTGTCGTCGATTATGTTTCAAACCGACTGAATCGGCAGGTGAAACGGGAATTCGAGCAACATCTGAGCATCTGCCCGGATTGCGTCAGCTTCTTGAAAACCTATAAAAAAACAATCGCCGCTACAGATTCCCTACGTGTGCCGACGTTGCCGGCGAAACTGCGCAAGAATGTTCTCGCCTTCCTACGCAAAAAAATGCGCCAAATCGCCCTTTTTCTGGTGGTTTTTGCCGATCAGATATGGCGCTGAAATC
>DATBEY010000049.1:0-5861 GCA_036558765.1 Binatia bacterium
AAAATAAAGGTACGCGTTCAACCGCCTCGGCCGGTTTGCACCGACTCGACCGCTTCAACGGCAAGCTGCTTGGCTTCGATCAAACGCAGCGCGGCGATGGCATACCGATATGAATGTGCGGGCCGGTCGATACGCCCGGCACCTTATCGCGAAAAGCGCGAAATGGAATCCGCGCTCGGCGCAAATATGCGATCAAGCCTCGACCCTCACGGCTCTGAGGTGACACGGCCACATCGATAGCTTCACGGTGATCATAGCCTAAACGCTCATGAGTTAATGACTGGCCGACGGCACTTATCGGCAGTTCTTTATTAAAGCGCGCGTTAAAAAATTTCGCCACTTTGACGATCAGCGCCGGTGACCAAGGTGTCGCACCGTTGTAACGAATAACGGTCGGCGTTTCCTCATAAACATTCGGCGCCGGTTTACGCAGCGCTCCAATCTCCGCTCGGGCGTTTCCCTCAACGGGTGACAACGCGACGTCATCCTCAGCGATCCGGTGACGGATTCGGTCAGCCTTTAGCTCCGTGTTGGTCATGGTCTGCTGGCTACTGTCAAATTCACGCTGCGAAATCACATTCTGTTCGTACAGTGTGCGATGGTTCTGAACCTCGGCGGTTTGCGCCGCCAATTTTCGCTCATAATGCGGTAATGACTGCCGCAGATATTCTCGAAACGCTTTCATTCGCTCGATCAGCATTCGTCGCGTAGCTGGCAATTTTTTTGGCTCTGGCGGCGGAGCGGGACGAGCAACGATCCGCTCGGGCTGTTTTGTGGATTCGGCCGTGTCGCTGGCCAACGCGCAGGCAAGATTCGCTGCGACAACGACGGCGGTGAGAACAGCAAACTTCATCTGTTATTCCGTCGATTCCATGCCCATCAACCCGCAAGCCGATGGCGTCGAAATCAGCGGGTTGAGACAAGGGATCCTCAACAAACGGCAACAAACCGTGTGCCAGACAGCGTTCTTTATTCAGTGGCTAGTTATCATGGCTCCTCGCCGCGGGTCGTAATTCGCTCTATTTGGATCGGCGTGTGCAGGCTTTTAGCTACATCGCGCCAACGTTCGCTGCACCGTGGTTTCTGCGAAACAACGCGCGACGTCCTCGCTTGCTGCGATGATCTTGTTTTGTCCGCGCAATATGATTAGATCCCCAAGCAATCGAGATTGACAAAACTGGGGCTTACGCGAGATACGCCAGACACATGGTTCGAATCGGACGCTGATTTGTAAATTCTGTCTGCCAATCACAACGAAACGCAACAACTGACAACGAGGAGCAAGTGGAATTAGCCTCTGAAATGCTCAATGCAACTTTCCAAGTTCCCGGAATGCTCAAGCGAGCGGACCGCGCGGGGAAAATTTCGAATTGAATCGCTCGATGTGCGTCTAACAGAGTGTCGGAGGAAGAATATTCAAATTCATGAATGCTAAACCCTGCAGTTGATCATTCCACGACGTAGCAAGCGTCCGTAAAGTCAACGGAAATGGATTTGGGTCTTGCTGGCATCATTGTTGCCATCTTGTCAGGGGTTGAGCATCTGTTTTGAAATTACTTTCGACGTAGGCCTGCACAGAGAAGGAGTGATCTACCAGACACATGTCGATGCCCTCGTTGCTCGAGCTACATGGTACGCTCGACATAAGCGTGCCCCGATTGCCACTGATCGAAATCCAACGCTCGAACAAAGCTCTCGTTCTGGAAAAAATCGAACAGCGCGGACGGTTCTTTTTCCATAAAGATCAAAAATTTTTTTTAAAAGGGGTGACCTACGGTCCGTTTGCGCCGACTGCCGGCGGCGGGCCGTTTCCGCAAACTGCGCAAGTCGATTTAGACTTCGCGCTGATGTCAGAACTCGGCGTCAATTGCTTTCGTACTTTTACCGTACCGCCCAAAGCGCTGCTTGATAGAGCCGCCGCACACGGTCTGCGTGTCATGGTCGGTATTCCTTGGCCGCAGCATATTTCGTTTCTCGATTCCAAGCGAACACGATCAGAAATTCGCGAGATCATCGCCCGTGCTGTAGCTGATTGCAGCTCCCACCCTGCGGTCTTTGCTTACCTCGTCGGCAATGAGATTCCCCCGGAAATCGTGCGCTGGTATGGCGCCGGGAAGATCCGCAAGTTCCTCGCTACTTTAGTGGATACCGCTAAGACCACCGATCCGGGCACGCTGGTCAGCTACGCCAATTTCCCATCGACTGAATATCTCGAAACCGATTTTTTGGACTTCGCGGCGTTCAACGTTTATCTTCATCGTGAAGAAGATTTTCGCCGCTATCTGTCTCACCTTCATAATCTAGCCGGCGACCGGCCGCTGGTCTTGACGGAAATCGGCATCGATTCCATAGGACAGGGCCGCCAGTTTCAGGCCGAAGCTCTGTCGTGGCAACTGCACGCTAGCTTTGAATCGGGAGTCGCGGGAACAGTGGTTTTTTCCTGGACTGACGATTGGCATGCTTACTCCGGTCCAGAGGGATTTCAGGTGGAGGATTGGGCCTTCGGATTGGTCGATCGTCACCGGCAGAAGAAACCGGCGTTCGCGGCAGTGCAACAATACTACAGCGGGGCCCTGCCACCGCCGCTTCCTGCGTATCCTAAAGTGTCGGTGATTGTATGCGTGTACAACGGTGAGCGCACCCTGGACGCGTGTCTCGCATCGCTGAAAAAACTCAACTATCCAAACTACGAAGTTGTTGTTGTGAACGATGGCTCGACAGACCACACGAGGCAAATCGCTGAAGGCTATTCGTACATTCGGCTCATCAATCAGGAAAACAAAGGGCTCAGCGAAGCCCGCAATGTCGGGATCAGAGCAGCGACCGGCGAGATTATCGCTTTTACAGATGCCGACTGCATGGCCGATGCAGATTGGCTCACCCACTTGGTGGCGCGCTTTCAGTCGTCCGACTTTGCCGCGGTAGGCGGACCGAATTTAACGCCGCCGGACGACTCATTTGTGGCCTCTTGTGTTGCGGTTTCACCCGGGGCGCCGACCCACGTCTTGCTGGATGACGAAGTCGCGGAGCACATTCCCGGCTGCAACATGGCATTTCGCCACGAGGCTCTTAAAGCGATCTCTGGATTTGATCCCATCTTCCGTGCTGCCGGGGATGACGTCGATTTGTGCTGGCGTCTGCAGAACAAAGGTTACAAGATCGGTTTCAGTCCGGCTGCGGTGGTCTGGCATTTTCGTCGCAATACAGTGCGCGATTACCTGAAGCAGCAGCGCGGTTATGGCAAGGCGGAAACCCTGCTGTTCTTCAAGCACCCCAGTCGTTTTAACGTCCTCGGTCAGTCGCGCTGGTTCGGCAGAATTTATGGCGATCTGTCGTCTTTCCTGGCGAGCCGCCAGCAGCGGATTTATTCTGGTGTTTTCGGGCGTGGTCTTTTTCAGACTCTGTATCAGCCTCCCCCTTCGGTGCTCGCCTGTCTTCCGATGACGCTCGAATGGAATTTGCTCTCGCTCCCGCTTTTCGCCTGCGCGCTGCTATTCGGTGACTGGTTCTGGCTCGGACTGGCGCCGTTCGGGCTCACCCTGAGCCGTTGCGTCACGAGCGCACTGCACGCTCGAGTGTTGCCCTCTTTCCAGGGCTGGCGTGCGACTCTCCTCATCGCATTGCTAATTTACATCGGGCCGCTGATTCGTACCTTCGAGCGTTATCGCTGGCGCCTGCGCCGCTTCCGTGAAGTGAAGCCGTTCGAATTTAACGGCTCCCGCCAAGCGGTGCGCATCTTGTGGCACGAACGCGCCTTCTATCTGTCGTACTGGAATGAGAGGGGACAGGAAAAGGAAAGTCTGCTGCACGCCGTCATGGAATTTCTTCTACCGCGAAAATATCTCATTGCGATGGACCAGGGCTGGAGTCAATGGGACTTGGAAATTTGCCAAGGACCTTGGGCCAAAGCCCAGATCAAAACCGCCGTCGAGAATCACGGCGGAGCAAAGCGTCTATTGAGGGTGCGCTGCGCGCTCAGGATGTCCAGAGTTTCCGCGACCTGCCTCGGCGTTTACGTCGCCGCAACCGCTGTGGCGGCATCGCTGAATATGACCGATCTCGCCGTGGCGGCAGGCTCGATCGGCGTCGTTCACGCCGGCGCGATTCTCTATCAAAAATTTCGTCTTGGCCGCCTGCTTTATCATGTGATGGAGTCGTTGGCGCACAAGCTCGAATTCGTGCCGGTGCAAACGTCGTCCGACCCAACCCTGTGAGCCGATCCTGCTAATGAAACGCAGTGTTCGCTCGTACCTCCGACCCTACTGGCGTGTATTTGCCTGGGCCTTGACTCAGGTTCTGTTTATCAGCGCCCTCGAATTGCTCAAGCCCTGGCCGCTCAAGATCATCATCGATAACGTGTTGGCGGATAATCCGCTACCGTGGAAATTCGCTCCGAACTGGTCTCCCGAGACCCTGCTCCTCGTGTCGTGCATCGCTTTGGTGCTTGTTTACGTCCTGTTCAGCGCTCTACGTCTCCTGAATGATTACACCACGATCCGGATCGGCCACGCCATGGTGAACGACTTGCGCCGAGACTTTTACAGCCAGATCCAGCGTCTTTCACTTTCTTTTCATCAACGCAGCCGGGTCGGCGATCTGCTCTATCGGCTGACGTCCGACACCTATGCGATCCAGGCGCTCACGATGAACGGCCTTTTTCCCGTCCTGTGTTCCCTTACGCTGTTTGCCGGCATGTTCCTGGTGATGATGCGCATGGATCCGCTTCTCACTGTTCTTGCGCTCGTGGTGTGTCCAGTGCTCGCTTTGCTGGTCACGATCTCGCCCCTGCGCGGCTGGCTCATCCGATCCGCGAGCCATATGCACGAGCAAAAGAGCGGTGTTTTTTCGCTGGTACAATGGGCGATTCCAGCGATCCGCGTGATTCAGGCGTTTACCAAAGAAGAAGACGAACATCGCCGTTTCATGACCCAGAGCCAAAAAAGCTTAAAAGCGGACCTGCACTTTTACCTGTTGGAGAACTTTTACGCCGGCACCGTCGGTGTGATCATTGCGCTGGGCACGGCCCTTGTGATTTGGGTCGGCGCCCGCCACGTTCTAGCCGGCACGCTCACTATCGGCGGGCTTGTCGTGTTTACGGCTTACCTCACTTCCCTCTATGGCGCCATCGATTCGATCAGCCAGGCCTATGGATCCATTCAGGGAGCCAAAGTCAGCCTGCAACGCGTTTTCGAGATTATGGAGGAAAAGAACGATTTCACTGAGGGCGCAAAAATTTTTCCTGCCGCGGGCGCGAAAGGGGAAATCGCCTGGAACCGCGTTTCTTTCAATTACGTTTCTGATCAGCCGGTTTTGAAACAGATTGACTTGCATGTTTACCCCGGCCAAAAAATCGCCATCGTCGGCCACACCGGCGCTGGCAAATCGACCTTGCTCAGCCTGCTGCCGCGTTTTTACGATCCTAGCAGCGGTTCCGTGACGATCGATGGCATTGACGTGCGCGAGTTCGATCTGAAGTCGTTGCGCCGGCAGATCGCGATGGTGCTTCAGCCGCCACTGGTATTCCCGCTTACGATTCGTGAGAACTTGACTTACGGACGTCCCACCGCCAACCAGGACGAGGTCGTCCATGCCGCGCGGCTGGCGCGCATTCACGATGCGATCATGAATTTTCCAAATGGCTACGAAACCGTCGTCGGCGAACAAGGAGCAACCCTGTCGGAAGGAGAAAAACAGCGGCTGACCATCGCGCGGGCGATCTTGTTCAACGCTCCGATTCTGATACTCGATGAGCCCACTTCTTCAGTGGACGCCGAAACCGAAGCGCTCATCATGGAAGGCCTCCGCGAGCTCACGAGCGGTCGGACCACTTTTATCATTGCGCATCGGCTCTCCACCGTCCG